>JAIQFW010000009.1 GCA_020073105.1 Terriglobia bacterium | reverse complement strand
GCTCCAGCCCGCATGGCGGCCTGCCGGTTTGTGGAAGAATATCCCTTAGATGGTACCGGGCTTCTGCTCGTGGGCGGGATTGGGGTGGGCAAGACTCATCTGGCGGTCGGCATTCTTAAAGAACTCATCCGCAGTAAGGGCATCCCCTGCCTGTTTTACGACTACCGCGAATTGCTGAAACAGATCCAGAACTCCTACAACGAATCCGTCCGAGCCACCGAACTGGAGGTGCTCCGCCCGGTTTTCGACACCGAGGTGGTGGTCCTCGACGAACTCGGCGCGGTAAGACCAACGGAGTGGGTTTGGGACACGGTGAGTCTGATCCTCAACACTCGCTACAACGACAACCGGACCACTATTATCACCACCAATTTCCCCGACGTTTCGGAAAGGGAGCGCCCGCGTCATGCCAGCAGCCGCAGCCTGGAAGCCGCGAAACACTCCGCTGAAAATGAAACTCTGGGAGATCGCATCGGCGAGCGCATGCGCTCACGGCTGCACGAAATGTGTCGCATCGTAAAGATGGAAGGGGCCGACTTCCGGCAGACCCTCCGCAGCGCCAGCTTCCGGTAAGGCTTTTCGCCGCTGATTTACGCAGATCAACGCTGATTGTTCCACCAGAAATCAGCGTTCATCCGCTTAAATCTGCGGCGCAAGCTTTTCCGACTAAAATGTCCTGGTGCTCTCGACCCGGATCGAGTTCGCCCCTGCCCATGACGCCGAACTCTTCGCTGCCGTACCGGCTGCGGCCGCAGTATTCCTGCTCCGGGCCACCGATCCGCAATCCGAGCCCTACATCAGTAAGACCGCCAATCTCCGCCGCCGGCTGCAGCGTTTGCTGGGCCCGCCCACGGAGCACAGCAAGCGCCTGAACTTGCGCGAGCGGGTCCGTGTGGTCGAGTACTCTCCCACCGGTTCTGACTTCGAGTCAGGGTTCCTGCTCTACCAGGTCCTGCGAGCAACGTTTCCCAAGATTTACACCGATCGCCTGCGCCTGCGCTTTGCTCCCCTGGTCAAGCTTCACCTGGAAAACGAGTATCCGCGCGCCTCGATCACCACGCGTCTGGGACGCCTGAACGGCCGCTCCATCTACTACGGACCATTCCCTTCGCGCTCTGCCGCGGAAAAATACGCCAATGATTCCCTCGACTTCTTCAAAATGCGCCGCTGCGTGGACGATTTGAATCCCGACCCGAGTTTCCCAGGCTGCATTTACTCAGAAATGAAGATGTGCCTGGCGCCGTGCTTCAAGGGCTGCACCGACGAGGAATACCACACGGAAGTTTCCCGCGTGCAATCGTACTTCGATACCGGGGGGCATTCCCTGGTGCGGGAAATCTCGACGCAGCGCGATGCCGTTTCGGCGGACCTGGAATTCGAGAACGCTGCCGCTCTTCATGCGCGGCTGGATAAGCTCAAACCCGTCCTCGCCCAGCTCCCGGAGGTTGTGCGCCGCATCGATCGCCTTGCAGCCTTGATGATTCAACCCAGCGTCGTTTCGGGGGCAGTCAATTTCTTCCGCGTGAGTGCTGGATGCTTGATCGGTCCGGCGCCCTTCTTCATCCAGTCCGCCGAGCACACCAAGTCCCAATCCATGGAATCCCGGGTGGAAGAAGCGCTGGCCGCTCTTTCCCCCGCTGGCCCCAGTAGTGCGTTGCAAACCATGGAGCATCTCGCCCTGTTGAAACGCTGGTACTACCGCAGTCAACGCGGCGGCGAAATCTTTTTTGCGGACGAGAAAGGCGTCTTCCCCCTGCGCCGCATCGTTCGCGGCATCTCACGCGTCTATAAGGGAGAAAAGCCCGAGGCTGAACCGTAGCGCCGCCGTCCCGGCGCTACATGAAAATCGAATGGAGATTACGATGACCGATGCTAACGACCGCTCTCTTCGCCAACATCTTCTCTATCTTCTCCAAGGCGGCGGGGCCCACGCCAAGTTCGATGATGTCATCGCGGACCTCCCTGCCAAGCTCCGCGGCCAAAAACCTGTCGGTCTGCCGCACTCGCCGTGGATGCTGCTCGAACACATGCGCCTTGCCCAGTGGGACATCCTGGAATTCAGCCGCAACGCGAAGCACGTCTCTCCTGCCTGGCCCGAAGGCTACTGGCCGAAGACCGCGGCCCCGCCAAGCCCAGCTGCGTGGAACGCGAGCATCAAGAAATTTCGCGCCGACCTGAAGGCTATGCAGGCTTTGGTGAAGAATCCCAAGACCGATCTCTTCGCCCGCATTCCCTGGGGAGACGGCCAGACCATTCTGCGCGAAGCCCTGCTCGTGGCCGACCACAACTCTCATCACCTGGGACAATTGATCGACGTGCGGCGATTGCTGGGAGCGTGGGCGTAAGATGGCCTCTCCCATGCGAGTCTTTCTTGTCGCCCTCTTCCTGTCGTCCTGCCTCTTTGCGCAGGACTTGGCTGTGCAGAAGTCCAACACCACCGAGAATCTTCGCGGCATTAGCACGCCCTCGCGCAACGTCGCCTGGGCCAGCGGCACCCACGGCACCTACCTCCGTACCACCGACGGCGGCGAGACTTGGCAAGCCGCCCAGGTTCCCGGCGCTGAAACGCTCGACTTTCGCGATGTCGAGGCCTTCAGCGCCGACGTCGCATATTTGCTCGCGGCTGGCCCCGGCGAGCAATCGCGCATCTACAAGACCGCCGACGCCGGCAAGACCTGGGCCCTGCAATTCACCAACAACAACCCCAAGGGCTTCTTCGATTGCATGGCGTTCTGGAACCGTGATCGCGGCATCGCGGTCGGCGATCCCGTAAACGGCAAATTTGAGCTGATCACTACGAAAGATGGCGGCAAGCATTGGAAGTCCATTCCCACCGCCTCGCTCCCGTCTGCGGTCGAAAGCGAGGGTGCCTTCGCTGCCAGCGGAACCTGCATAGCGGTCCACGACGCCGCCGTGCGACGTGGAGTAGCCGGTGCCGGCGTCGGTATCCTTCACCTCGGCCATGTGGTAATGAAACCGGCCGCCGGTTCCGCCCCGCAGTGCCGACACACCCATCGTCCACGGCGCGGATTCGAGCGGCATCTTCTCTATCGCCTTCCGCGACTCAAAAAACGGAGTGATCGCCGGCGGAGATTACAAGCAGCCCGAAAAAGGCGGCCCTAACCTCGCCTCCACCGACGATGGCGGCCTTACCTGGAAGCTGGCAGCGGTCTCACCGCAGTGGTACTTCTCCGCAGTGGCCTTCTCTTCTCGCGTAGGGACAGCCGCCCAAGCTTGCCCTGAGCGAAGTCGAAGGGGCTGTCCAGCGGAGCGAAGCTCCGCACTCCTGGTTGCTGGCTCCGCCCACGCCGCCTGCTCTAACGATCTTTCGGCCAAGCCCTGGACGAAGATCTGGGACCTGAATCTCAACGCCCTTAGCGTGGCGCCCGACGGCCGCGCCATCGCCGTCGGTCCCAAGGGCGTGATCGTCAGATTCACACCGCAGTTACAGATCAGCGCTTCGCTCCGTACCCGGAGTGGTTCGAGCTTCCGCTCGGAACGAATGCACCCACAATGACTCGATGATCGTTGATTCCGTAGCCGAAAGTTCTCACACCCTTGGGATCATCAAAGTTGTAGAACTTCCCCGCGTGCAGCACTGCCCCGTGATAGTTGTCGTTGGAGTCTTCCCAGGAAAAGACCACGTCGCCAAACTTATTGATGGCACCCGCGGAAGAATCCTCTGCTCCGGGAACGTTGATGGTGGTGAATTGCGAACCGTCGTATAGCGACGATTCGGCGCTTCCATCTGCATCAATCCACACCTCGGTCATAAGACCGGCGTTGTTGATCCCGCCGCCGAGTGTGAACGCGGCACCGGGCACGTTGATAGCGGTATAGCTCGTTCCATCCCACAGAAAACCGTGCACGCCACCGGCGTCCCCGAAGTTGCCGGTTATTTCCCCCTGGTCATTGATCCCCAGGGCCTGTGAGCCGGTAGAGCCCACCGGACCGATGTCAGTAAAGGTTCCGTTCTCATACAGGAAAGCCTGCGCGCTAAAGTTTGCCGCGGTGTAATAGCCAACTATCGCCCCGTGATTGTTGATGGCTAAGCAGTAGGTGTTGGTGCCATTCGGGTCGTCAATGTCGGTTATCTTTCCCCCGGCGGCCATAAACCCGTGGCGGCTGCCGTGGCTGTCGACGTAGGAACCTACCCCAACCGAGGAGTTGTTTACTCCGAAAATGTCCGTCTGCTGTGCCCCTGGAACATTTATGGTTTTGAACTTGAGGTTTACCACCGGCCTAGTGGCCGCCGCCGCGGCCGAGAGTAAGGACAAAAGCACAACTAAAGAGCAAAGGCTTGATCTGCAATTCTTCATGGGTGTCTTCTCCCGAAAGTAATGCTTTTCCCAGCTGCAAGCCGCCAAAAACCGCTCCCACGGCTGAGCTAAGGAGATGGGAAAAAGCTGGCGCAGGAACTATATAGGAAAGTGGCTGGGTGTCAAGCGCGGGGCGGAAGACTTCACAGGGCCGTTTCCCGGCTCACACTCGAAGCCGGAGAACGGCCCTGCAAGCTCACTCCATCTGCTGCGTTACCGCCTACTGCACGGTCACCGATACGGGAGAAGACTGGATCCCATTCGTAACCACCAGCAGGTAGCTGGCGCCGGTTTCGACGTTGGACGGCACATCTAAATTGGTGCTGACCACTCCCGTGTAACGCACGCCCATGAAGCTGTGGTCATGCGTGCGAGTGAAGAAAATATGTTTGCTGGCTTTGTTGTAGATCACCACCAGCGGATAATTGGTGGCCATTTGCGCATCGTCCCCATACATGGCTCCCTGCGCTAAGCCGTTCAGCCCCCGGCCGCTGAGTTGGTAGGTCTGCCCGCGTGTGAGCTGTGTGGGAACCGACGTGATCCGCGGCTTCCAGGCCGCCTTGGGTCCACCGCTGGGAGTGTAGACCTCAACGTCAGAACCCTGGTTGGTAAGCAGAATTTGTCCGGTCGGAAGTACGAGCATGGTGTCCTGGTAGGACGTATCTCCCGGCGAACTGGGTGTTCGTGGAACTTCGGTCAGCTTCGCCCCGTCAAATTCAAAGAAATGAACGTCGGGCAGGAAGATGCCGGGACTGGCAGCGACCAGTACCTTGCCATTGGGCAGCAAAGCTGCCGGACCGTCGCCGACATCCAGCTGACCTCCGATGTTCGGGAAGTCAGGACCCACAACCCACGTTCCCGGATCCTGGGGATTCGGCGGAGGCGTGTAGATCGCATTGTGTCCCGTCGCTCCGACGCAGAACACCTTTCCGTCGGCCATCAAAACCTGCGGCCCGATCTCCTGGGAGCCGGGATCCTCCAGCCGCACGATCGTGTTCCCTGCGTCGATCCACTTTCCAGTGCTGGGAATGAACTTCTCGGCGTTGGGTGCGTTCAGTGCATCCACCGTGAGTATCGTGCCGTCGGGCAGCAGTGTCCAGCCTTCCTCGTCAAACCTGTCCCTCTTCCCGGTATTGGTGAGATTGGTCCAGGTAAGGGTCTGGGCGTTCAACGTCGCCTGCTGCGTATTCAGGGCATTGGCCTGCATGTACGTGCCATCAGACAAAATCACACTCTGCGCGTCGCCAATGTTGGCCCAACCGCTCGGAGGACTTACCGACGTCCATTTGTTGGCAAGAGGATCGTAGATCGCGCCCAGGTTCGTCCAGGTTGGATTGAAGAAATTGTATTCACCGCCCTCAACAATGACCCGGCCGTCGGGCAGCACCGCAGAAGAAAAATACAGTGGGCTGTAATTGGACGGCAGCGAAGCTAGCTGTTTCCACGTTCCGTTGATGTAACTGGCATGACTATCCGGCGTAAGCTTCCACCAATTCTGTCCCCCAGCGTCCTGCACCATGACTGTCCCATCGGTAAGGAGCAGCGCCACGCCGGCGGCAAAGCTCGGTTGGTGCTTCAACGCTGTCCACGATTGCGAAAGGGCGCTACCGGCCCCGATCAGCGTAACGATAAGCGTTAGGCAAAGTGTTCTCAACACCCTCATTGTCTCTCCTGAGTTTTTGAAATTTTTCTTCCTTCGAAAGGCGAGTCGGGAGCGGGGCCCTCGTCCGTTCGGAATACGCAGACCCACATTTGCGCGCCAAAACTATACTTGAACTTGGGGTTTTGCAATAGAGCCTATCGTCCCTACTAACTACTAGTCTGTCTCGTAGATACAAAGCCGGGAAGTACTTGGGGGTGCGCCAATGCCCTGGGGTTGGGCTGCTTCCGTCCCACTTTCTGCCCTGCAGCAGTGCAGAACCTAACCCAGATGGAGCGACTACGGGCCTATTGAAGTCCCAACGTTCCACGGTTGCTTCTCTTGGTTAGTGACAGTTGAGGTTCCTCATCTTCTTCCATCCGAGGGCGCGAGACTTACCAATTCACGATCTGCGCTTCGCATACTCCCGCACATCGTCATCCACTGCGACCGCTACATATTTACCGGTCTCAATATCGCGGAACTGGACCACGCGATGCCCTGCGCGCGCAAGCTGGCCCCATCGGCTAGGTTTGTCGGGATTCTGCTCGATCGCCTGATACGCCCGTCCGTTCACCTCGAACCGGACGGTCTTCAGCCGCTTGGAGCTGGTACGCTTCACCGGGAAACTCTTCCCGCCAGCCATGACCTGGGCGGCCTCCATCATCTGCTCGGCGACCGACTGTAGCATTGCAATATCAAGCACTCTTCCCACTCCGCACGTCAGACGATACGCAGACTACCACTCGAGCCCCCGACAAGACACCCCGGACTTGTCCTTCCTCCCACGGTTTACGATGCTGATTCTTGCACGAATAGATTCGCTCCCTTTCGGGCGCCAAAAACTGAGAACCGAGAACTGGGAACTGACAACTGGTCGTTCCTGCAACCGCGAGGCGACGGCCATCAACATCGTTCCTGGCGCAGCAGGATCCCGTACTCGGCTATGATCACAAGTGCGAGGCACACGATGTCTCATCGCGTCTGCCCTTGGTGGCTGGGATATTTTCTCTTGAATCCGTGGCGGCGCTACGGGCAGAACCCGGCAAAGATTCTGGCCCCGCACGTCCGCCAGGGGATGACGGTTCTCGAACCCGGCCCCGGCATGGGCTTTTTTACCCTTGATCTGGCTCGCATGGTCGGCGCCTCAGGCCGCGTCATCGCGGTGGAGGTTCAGTCGAAGATGCTTGACAAGCTGAAACGCCGCGCCACCGGGGCCGGCCTTCTGGAGCGGCTGGATCTCAGGCTTGCTTCGTGTGACTCAATGGGCATCGCCGACTTGGCAGGCACGGTTGATTTCACTCTGGCCTTCGCCGTAGTTCATGAGTTCCCGGATGCCGCACGGTTTTTCGCCGAGGTGGCCGCGGCCTCAAAACCGGGCGCCTCCTTCTTGCTCACAGAACCCACCGGCCACGTGAAAACCGCTGAGTTTGACGCCGAGCTGCAAGCTGCGTCCGAAGCTGGCTTTCGTTTGGCCGACCGTCCCACCATTCGCCGCAGCCAGGCAGCGCTGCTCAAGAGGGCGTAGCTCTGACTTAGCAATAGAGGACGGGCGTCCTCGCCCGTCTTATCCTTGTGCTGCCGGCACTCTTGTCCGTGCCAACGATGCAGTCCTCGGCAAGCCACAAGCCAGAAGGGCAGCCTGACCGGCCGCCCTCTCACTACTAGGCACTAGGCGCTGGCTATGTTCGCTACTTTCTCCCCAGCATCTCCACCACCCGATCAAAGTCCTCCAGGCTCGAGTACTGAATCGTGATATGCCCTTTTCCCTTGCGGTCGCTGATGCGCACTTTGCATCCCAGGCTTCTTTCCAACTCTACCTCGGCTGCGCGCACATTCGGATCGACCACACGGACAGGCGGCGCTGGCGCATCGGGAGGAAAGTTATGGTGGTTCACTACCATGGTCAGTTGCGCCACGGAGAACCCCGCATCAATCGCCTGTTTTGCTACGCCAGGAATCAGACTTGGATCGGTCAACTGCAGCAGCACCCGGGCCTCGCTGAATCCCAACTTGCCCTCAGCCAGGTACTCCTGCACTACCGCCGGCAGCTTCAGCAGCCGCATGTAGTTCGAGACCGATTCGCGTGAGCACCCGGTGCGCTGCCCGATCTGCTCCTGGGTCAAGCCGAAATCACGGCTAAGCCGCGCGAACGCGTTGGCTTGCTCTAGGCAGTTCAGGTCCTGGCGCTGCAGGTTTTCGACAATGGTCATCTCCGCTGCTTGCTCGTCCGAGACCGTTCGTACGATCGCCGGCACAGTCGTCTTCCCTGCCAGCCTGGATGCCCGGCATCGCCGCTCGCCCAGGATCAGCACAAAGCGGCCGTCCCCAGAATGCCGCACGACGACCGGCTGAACTACGCCGTTGGCGCGGATCGAATCGGCAAGCTCCTGCAAGGTCGCCTGATCGAACGAGGTTCGTGTCTGATAGGGATTGTGGTCGATCTGGTCAAGCGCGATCTGCGCGATCACATCACCGGGCACACGAACTGCCGCCTGCACATCAGGAAGCCCCGCCGGTGCAGTAGCGGCACCCATCGCTGCCATTGCCGTTCCCGCCACTACGCGCGGCCCTGGCAACAACGAATCTAGCCCCCGTCCCAGCGCGCGGCGCTTGTCGCTTTGCTGGAGGTTGTCATTCCGAGTGGGCTTTAGCCCCGAGGAATCTGCTTTCTCCGCAACTGCCGAACTGCCTATCACTTTTTCCGTGGTTGTCATCGTTTCCCCGCCGAATCCAAGATGGGTGCCCCATCCTAGCGCGTTCTTTGCGCTAGGGTGGGTCTTTTACATCGATGTTCATCGATCTTGTATATTGATGGTTATCAATTTATTTCGCTCTTTCATCCAACGCTTCCAGCGCGGCGCGTTCACCACCTGCTGTTCGTCCTGCGGCTCCGGGCTGGGCATCTCCTGGACCACACCGCTGTGCCCCAGGATCTCTTTCGCCAGCTGAATGTAGCTCTCCGCTCCGCGGGAGCGCACGTCGTAGATCAGCACCGGCTTGCCGTGGCTCGGCGCCTCGGCCAGGCGGACGTTGCGCGGGATCGTGGTCTTGCAGAGCTTCTCGCCAAAAAACCGGCTCACTTCCGCCGTCACCTGCTGCGCGAGGTTCGTCCGGTCGTCGAACATCGTCAGAACGACGCCTTCGATGGTCAGGTCAGGATTCAGTCCGCCCCGGATGCGCTCGATTGTATCCAGCAGCTCCGAAATTCCTTCGAGGGCGAAGTACTCGGCCTGCATCGGGATCAGAACCGAGTCGGCGGCAACTAGGGCATTTAGCGTCAACAGGTCGAGCGCCGGCGGGCAATCGAGAATTATGTAGTGAAAGCGCTCGCGCAGGGGTGCCAGGGCATCGCGCAAGCGAAACTCCCGGCGATCCGCGCTGACCAGTTCGATGTTCGCGCCAATCAGGTTCTTGTGGGAAGGAATGAGCCAGAGCTGTTCGAGCTCGGTATTCTGCAGGGCCTCTTCTGCGGGCGCCGCACCCATTAGGAGGTAGTAAGTGTTGATCCGGTCTGGGTCTTTGGCTAGGCCAAGTCCGCTGGTGGCGTTCGACTGCGGATCGCAGTCGACGAGCAGCGTGTTGACCTCCGCTGCGGCAATAGACGAGGCCAGATTGATGGCAGTTGTGGTCTTGCCCACGCCGCCCTTCTGGTTGGCAACCGCGATAACGCGTCCCATTCAGTTTTCGGAGAACGCAGAGATGAGCGCAGCATAGTGCGAGTCGCTGTGCAATTGCAACGACAGATTTCGGTGCAAGGCGAGAGACAAGCGATCGTTCAGGAAAGCTGGCAGGTTACGAGATATGACGAACCACCTTTCCACAGATGTTCCACGTGGAACGTTCAACTGTGCTCGGAGATTCGGAGCGCAGTGTTCCACGTGGAACATTTGTGAATCGCGAAATCGCCTCCTGGTGCCATTTTCGACTCCTTATCCAGCATGGCATGCCGCTTCTGCGGTTTGTGGATGGTTCTCTCCCACTTTCACCAGTGATAACGTAGCCGGGCTGAGCTGGGCTCACCATTTCACCATGACTTTTCAATTGGACTTCCCACCTGTTTACTGAATCGCGGCGTGTCAAGCTTGGTTCCTCATCAGCCTGCTGCCTTGGTGCCGAGGAGCAGGATCCTGTTGGAGGAGAGAGGAACTGGCATCTCTTTCGCCCAGACCAGCTCTGGCGCAAGGTCTCGGGCGCGCATGGCCTGCGACGCTCCGATGAGGAGAGCCAGGCGGCCGCCTCGAGCAACCAAGCGCGCAGCAACAGGGAGGGTGATATCGAAGCGTTCCACGGCGCGGAGGGCGACCACATCGGCGAGATCTCCCGTATAGCTCTCGGCTCGTCCCGAGAATACATCGATGTTCGTCAATGTAATACTACGGGAGACCTCGCACAGGAAGGTCGCCTTCTTTTGGTTGGACTCGATCAGTGTCAGGTGAAGGTCGGGTACCCAGATCTTGATTGGCAGTCCTGGGAAGCCGGCGCCGGAACCGACGTCGATGAGATGGACACTTGCTCTCCCGCCCTGCGAAAACCGCGCAGGGTGGGGCAGCCCCGGTGTTTCCTGGAACAGGCATCGGGCAGCGAACAGCGACTCGCCGAAGTGGCGGGTGACGATTTCTTCCGGCTGGCGGACAGCGGTGAGGTTGATGCGTGCATTCCAGCGGAGAAGTAGATCGATGTACGTCGATATTTGCCCGAGTTGGCCGGCGGAAAGAACAGCAGATTCCTCGGGGCTAACGCCCGCTCGCAATGACAAGCCTGAAGAGGGAACAACCCTGGTCAAGAAAGGCTGCAGCAACTCGGCGATGCGGGTGGTGTCCATGAACGTACCGAGCACAACATCTTAACCGCTGAGAGTGCAGAGGGTCGCCGAAATCCCAGAAAACTGCCACACGCACACCAGGGGGTAACTGGTTACGCGCAGCCCGCGCATGTCTGAAAAGCCAAGCCCGGAGTGGACTTTGGGTATCTCAAGTAACCACGGGTGGGCTGTTAGACTCACTCTTTATGGCCCTCCCCACAACAGATTTGCGCGAGGTTGGAACCGTCCAGGCGCTGGTGCAGTTGTTGCGCACGCGGTCTTACGAAGAGATCCGGCAGCGCATGTATGACAACCCGCCGGGGAGCGCGTGGTGGACGGCCTGCAAGACTGAACTCGATGTGCGCAATGGCGAGCAGATGGCGGCGGCGCTTTCCGCGATGTCGCGAGTGCTGGAACGGCTGCGGGCTTCGACCGAGCACTTCGAGCAACTTGCCGATACGCTTTACCACACCACCACGGAGATCTCCGACCAGTTGAAAACCACCAAAGACTCCGCTCGCAGGTTGGAGGTTGCGGTGTACGTGGCGATCGGGATCACGCTGGTGCAGCTGTTCAATCTGGTGTTTGAGGTGTTCCGGCGGCGGTAGGAACCCCTAATCGCAGAAGAGAAAAGCGTTCGCCGCAGATCTTCGCGGATCAACGCAGATTGAACAAGAAGCCGCACGAGCGAGGACGCCCGCGCCTACATTGCCTTTTCGATCGCGGCGCGCAGGTCGTCGTACGACATTACCCCCGGATGATAGAGAGCGACGCGGCCTTTGCGGTCGATCAGAACCAGAGTCGGCGTCGTGCTGGCACCGTAGCGATCGAAATTGACTTTGCTGACGGGGACGGGAACATCTTGCAGCCCCGGATAGTAGCGCTGCCACACGCGCCCGATGTAAGCCAGTTCGTCCTTGGGCTTGGCGTCCTCTCCATAGGCGGCGTAGCCGTAGAGCTGGGTGGGCGCTTCGACCTTCAAGCCATGGGAGGCAAAGTCCGCTTTCAATTGAGCGATAACCGGGCCTTCGTGCTTGCAGTCTCCGCACCAGTGCGCCCAAAAGAACAGAAGGACGGGCGATCCCTTCAGTTGGCTCAAGGACATGGGCCGTACTCCTAGATATTCTGCCGTGCTCAGCGGGGGAGCAAGTTGTCCGGCAAGTCCGAGCAGGTTGAGATTCTTCTGCAGCCGTGAGCGCAGGGAAGTGTTGCCGTAGGTTGCGAGACTGCGTTTCAGCAGAGCGACCGCCTGCGCGTTCTGACCGCGGGCACTTAGAACTTGGGCCTGTACTTCGAGCGCAGCACCCAAAGCAAGCGGCAGGTGGGGCTCGGCGTCCAGCGCGCGATGTTGAAGGAGTTGGCGGGCAGAAGTTTCGGTTTGTTTAGCGTAGGTTTCAGCCTGGCCCAGTTGCTGTGCGGACAAGAAAGCTCGTGCCATCCAGGAGAGCGCTTCCAGGTACTCGGGGTCGGTGCCGTGGGCAGCGCGGTAACTCTCCAGTTGGGACGTGGCAGCCGCAACGTTGCCTTGCGACAGGGCGATGCGAACATCAGTCACGATGTCGGCAAATGCGGGAGAACAACAGAGGAGGAGCAGAATTGCAGAAATCCGTGATTTCATCTAGTTAGTGACGACGGTGGGCCCATTAAGTTTCGAGCTTCTATCCATTCTAACTGCTGGCACGTTGCAAGCCTCGGAGTGGCCTGAGTTAACCACCGGGGACACAGAGGATCACAGAGCAAATCCCCTTTGCCGTGGGTGAATTTAGGCCACTGCGGGCCTCAGTGCACCGTAATCAGCTGAGTGATCTGGGTTCTGAGGAAGCCCAAGGTGATCTGCAGGGTCAGTTCGCCGGCACGTTCGGGGATGAACTCAAAGTCGTAGGTTTCACCGACTGACACAAGCTGATGCGCCGGTTGCAACGGCTGGACCGTGGGAGAGGCCCAGCCGTCCTTCGCCAAGGCACGCCACGACACGGGGGTGCCATTGGAGCCGAGCGAAACCGTGGGGTCGGAATCGTCTTTGGCGATGTTGATGAATCGCAGGCGATACTTCGTGCCCGACTTCAGAACCAGGGGAGGCGGCTGGGGACTGCCGTTCAATAGCAGCGGCGACTCCGATTCGTCCGGTCCAGCGCGGCTGATGATGAAAATCTTGTCCACCGCGGGATCGTATTTCTCGCCAGGCTCAAGAACCAGCAGGGGCCCGTACAGTCCGCTGGTCAGTTGGGCTACGTCATGCCAGTGGGTGTGGTAGATGAAGGTGCCCGACCGCGGAGGTGTCATGCGGGCGAGAAAGCTGCCGCCGGGCGGGATCGGGGGCGTGGTCTGCGGCGACGCACCACTCCATCCCGGCACGCCGTCGTAATAGCTCTCCAACTCGATGCCATGCCAATGGACTGAAGTCTCTTCCTTGAGTTGGTTGACGACCGTAATTTCGACGGGCTCGCCGCGGGTGAGGACGAGTGGCGGGCCGGGTATGGACGGGGGATCGGACGTCTCTGCTCCCGCGCCTTCCTGGATCAGGTAGCCCATGCGGGCAAGAGAGAAACGGGTTGCCGGCTTCTCGCGTACCAGGAGCCGGAGCTGGCGCGGCTTGCGATCTGAGGCCATGGTAGGAGCAGCTCGGTCTCCAGTGACGGTGACGCCGAGGATGAGGCCCCTCATGCCCGACGAATCCTCGGCGCCGGCATGATCTGATGCATGCGAATCCGGCTCCAGCTGCGAGGCCACACTTGGTTCCGCCATGTGCGAGGACATGTGACAGTGGAAAAGCCATTGGCCTGCACGCTCCGGAGTCCAGGTCAGAGACATCGTTCCGCCCGGAGGCAGGTGCTGCGTGACCGCATGAGGAGCTTCGTCTGGCGAGTAACTCTTGTCTCGGTCGCCGTCGCCCAGACTGTCCACACGAAAAAAGAAGCCGTGCAAATGCATGGCGTGATCGGAGACTGACGGGTTGAGGATGCGCCAGCGAACCGAATCGCCCACGTGATGGGACAGGCGTTCCGTGTAAGGCCAGGACTTCCCGTTGATGGCTGCGATCTCACGAAAGGGCGGCGTGATCACACCCCGCATCCACAAGGTGATAATAAAGATGCGGTCGTCCGCGGCATTGCCGGGCGGATCTACGATGAAACCACCGTTTAGCTGGCCCTCGATTCCGAATGGGCCCTCGCCCATCGGCAGGTCTTCGGTAATGGGGAGAGAACCGACTTCACCGATCGAATCTTTTGTGCTTCGCGCCGAGTAGTAATACGAACCTGGTGAGCTGGCGGTGAAGCGAACTTCGACGGCCTCCCCGGGGGCGACACGCAACGGCTCGGAGCCGGTCGCGGCATGCGAGTGCAGCCCGCGGACAAACATCACAGTGGGTAGGGTGTTGTGCAGAGTCGCGTGGATCTCAGTGCCCTGTGGAACGCGGATCAAGGGGCCGGGTATGCGAGGTGCTTTGCCGGTTTCGGAGAACCCATAGACACGAAGGCTGGGTCCACGATCCTGCTCGGGATACCAAGTGGTTTCCACCAATTCCAGGTGGAGATCCAAGGCATAGTTTTTCAGTTCGCCTGCTGCGGTGCGGTTGTCATTGGCTTGCGCGGTGGGAAGAGGGCTTGCTTTCTGCCCGGATGCAGCACAGCCGAGCACCAGAACGGTGGCCAAAACATGAAGAAGGATCAGGCGCTTCACGCGACTCCCCCAGACCCGAGCACGGGCAAAATCTCGCCCCACGACAACCTGACTTCCACGCGGCTAACGCTGCAAGACATTGCAGGCCGGACACTTACGAGCCAATTATCTAAGTAACGATAGCCATTCTCGCATACTTTCGTTTACAATAAAGGTGCGTTTGAACTTTGCGGTCTTTGCAGTTCCCAGTAACTCCCGCTACACAGCGTGACCTGCCTGCAGAAGTCCGGCGATTGACTCAGCGCGATATCAACGAAAAGGAAGCAAAGCAACACTATGGAAACAGGAACAGTAAAGTGGTTTAACGACGCCAAGGGTTATGGTTTCATCAGCCGTCAGAATGGCGAGGACGTGTTCGTACACTTCTCGGCAATCCAGGCCAGTGGATTCCGCAGCCTGCAGGAAGGCCAGCAAGTCCAGTTCGATGTGGTCAAGGGCCCCAAGGGCTGGCAGGCCGAGAACGTAAAGCCGGCGTAAGCCACTTTTACAATCCGAAACGAGGGCAGCCGAAAGGCTGCCCTTTGTGTTTGGGACAAACTCACGCCGCGGATTTCTGCGGATAAGACAAAATCAAGTCGCTTCGAGAGTAAAATGCGATGACAACGGAGAGACGGAAATGGCACTGAAGGTGGGGGATGTGGCGCCGGACTTTGAGCTGCCGGCGGTCGAGGACGGGCGCAACGTCAAGATACGGCTCAGCGACTATCGCGGAAAACAGCGCGTGGTGGTGACGTTCCACCCCCTGGACTGGACACCGACGTGAGGGGAACAGGTGCCGGCGCTCGACTCGGATCGCGAGAAGTTCGCCGCCCTCGATGCCCAGGTCCTGGACATAAGCGTAGATTCGATCTACAGCCACAAGGCGTGGCAGAAATTTGAGATTGGCGAGATCCACATTCCGATGTGCTCGGACTTCTATCCGCACGGTGCGGTAACGCAGGCGTTCGGCATCATGCGGGAGGGTCCGCCGCTGGCGGGAATCAGCGAGCGCGCGGCGTTCATCGTGGACAAGGGCGGGAAGATTGTGTTTGCCAGGGTGTATCCGCTGGATCAGACCCCAAAGAATGATGAGTTGCTGGAGGCGCTGCAGAAACTCAGCCCCCAGGACTGATTGCACTTTGGGCCACCACAAACCAGATTCCAAAACGGAAATGTTCTGAAGTCCACTGCTTGCCGTACATTCAGGGGAAGGAACGCGTTGATGGAAGCCAAGTCTAGCGAACGGGGCGCGAATGTGCGCTTTGCGCCTCCTTTTGTCTTTCTGATCTCCTTGCTGCTCGGGGTTGTCCTACGATACGCGGTTGCGCCCATTCCCCTGGCTGGGCATGGCAGCCTCGTTCGCTGGGCAGGAGTGGCCATTGTGCTGGGCGGATTGACCATCGGTGTCCCCGCGCGGACTCTCTTTGCGCGCACCGGCCAAAACCCCAAGCCCTGGACGCCGTCTCCGGAACTGTTGCTAAGTGGGCCCTACCGGTTCACCCGCAATCCCATGTATGTGGGAGTGACGCTCGTCCAAGTCGGTCTCGGCTTGGCCTTTAAGAATCTCTGGATATCTGTGCTGGCGCCGTTCTCGTTGCTGGTCGTGCATTTCACTGCGGTCTTGCCGGAAGAAAGGTACCTCACCGAGAGATTTGGCGAGAGCTACAGGGCGTATCAGGAAAAAGTAGGGCGGTACCTGTAAGGGTAGATTCTGCGACCGTCCTGCTTGTTCCCAGGTCTCGCAAAGCCGGCGAGACCTGGGACACCCCTGCCTCTACACATGGTGCCCGGAGTCCCTCACCTATTGTTGCGCGTCGCGGATAAGCACCACGTCGGAATCGGTGTGGCCGCGGATCAATCCAAGCTGTTTGCCATCCGGCGACCAATGAAAATCGACGATATGTTCTGCCGGGAACTGGGTAAGCGGCTTGCCGACGGCACCATCCAACGGTTGGGACCATAAATTATCGACGCCGCCGGTGCGGACAGGGTAGACGACCGCTTTGCCGTCGGGAGAGAAGCGAATGGGCCCAGTCCTTGGCTTCGCGAAAGCCGTGGCTTTCAAAACCTGACCGGAATCGAGGGAGACAACGGTCAGCTTTTCCACGTGCTCAGCCAGATGGCCGAAGGCGGCGAAGGCAACCATCTTGCGGGCCTAGGAAGGGCAGTCAACTGTCCGAGATCAATACCCTCAGTCGCAGAGTACGCAGAGAAAAGCCGCCGAGGTCGAAGAGAAAAAAAGGGACCTCCGCCGGGGAGAGAGTGGCAGAGGTCCCATGGCAGAACCGAAATTAAAGACCGTTGCTGGGCGCGCTTGGGCTTCCGGAATTGCCCGTATCGCGAGTTGCCGTCCAGGAATGGTCTTGCTGGCCCTGGCCGCCGCGGCGGCGTCCAAACCGTCCGCCACCTTCGGCTTTAATGGTGCCACTCATCTTGTCGCCGTCGACTGTACCGGTGTAGTCCAAAGCAATGCTGCGACGTCCTTGCATCTTCACGCTGAAAGAAATGTTGTTCCCATTGACGCTGCCGGTGACGGGAACCGAGCCGCGTTCTCCGGCCAGCGTGCCGGTAAGCTGAGACCCGTCCTGCTGCAATTGGAGTGTGCCCTGTCGCTGGCCATTACGGCCCTGCCAGGACATCTTCCACTTGCCGGCAAGGTTGGTGGACTCGCTGCTGCCCGAAGCTGCATCCTGCGCCAGCAGGCAGGACGTCAGGGCAAATACCAGAACAAAAACAAAGGAACTGTGTCTTCTCACTGCTTATCTCCTAAAGTCGGGGAATTCTTGCTTTCTATCCTAAACACCGGCGGTGGCGAGCAGAGGTAAAGACTTTGTAAAAGAAGGTAAAAGCTTGTCAACCAAAATTGCCCCACTTTCTTGCTGCGCGGCTTCTCTGCCCGGCATGGGGTCTGCTACGATTCCCGCTCGTGAAGCCGTTTCAGCATCGCTACCGTGCATGCCTCGTACTCCGCCTGCGCACAATTCTGCAAACTGAGTTGGCACGGCGGCGACAGGTAAATCCCCGGTACTCGTTGCGGGCATTCGCACGCTCGGTGCAGATCGAGCACTCTACTCTCTCGCAGCTTCTGCGAGGGAAAAGGCCGATGACCTGGAAGTCCATCAGAAAGTTGTCGGGCAACATGCGCTGGCTGGGAGCTTCGGTGTCGCAGGTCCAATCCCAAGAAAGCAGGTTCGACTCACGGTCGGTGGCGCAGGCGCTTGGAGTGTCGGTCGATGAGGTCAATGTCGCGCTAACCGATCTGTGTTTGTTCGGGCTGGTCGAACTTAAAGGAGAGTGATCCGTGGGCGATCCTGTGGTGCAGTGGCAGGTCATCAGCAGGTGGGTGGATAGGTTAATATCGGATGTCGTTATCGTTATTCGATACTTGTGAGGTAAATGTTCGGCCGTTGTCAAGTTCGGCTCGTGCTCTTGGTCTGTACATTTTCAGCATATGGCTACGCCGGGCCTCCCTTCTTTACCGGCTGGACGTTTGGGATTTCGGAGCAAATACGACCTTGTGGCGCGCGGGGGTAACAAGGGCGGCGAACCGGGAACCCAG
Organism: Terriglobia bacterium; assembly: GCA_020073105.1. Lineage (GTDB taxonomy): Bacteria > Acidobacteriota > Terriglobia > Terriglobales > Acidobacteriaceae > JAIQFW01. Next base: position 22,492 of record JAIQFW010000009.1, on the reverse strand, counting down.
GCGGCACTGACAAACGCGAGCTTCACGGGCGGTCGTCGACTTCGCTACTGATCTCGGCCAAGGAGGAAATTGATGACGTTGAGAGAATGGTTACTCCGATCGAAGGCTCCTGCCGCAGTAGTCCTGATCCGAGTCATGGTGAGCTGGGTGTTTCTCTCCGAGGGCATTCAGAAGTTCCTGTTTCCGGCCGCCCTCGGGGTCGGCCGCTTCGAGAAGATTGGCATTTTTGCGCCGACCTTCTCGGCTCCGTTTGTCGGAGTGGTAGAGATTGTCTGTGGCTCGCTACTCCTCGTTGGTCTGCTCACGCGTCTCGCCTCAATACCTCTTCTCATCGACATCTCTGTAGCGATTGCCACTACGAAAATCCCCATGCTCGCGAAATCAGGCTTCTGGGGAGCCATGCATGAAGCCCGTACCGACTTCTGCATGTTCCTGGGTTTGATCTTCTTGGTGATTGTTGGTAGCGGGCCGTGCTCAGCGGATTCTCGCTTGAAACACGGTGACGGCGACTGAGGATGGTCCCCTGGCCCTCATGACAGTGGTTACATGGCAGTTGGCGCGATCCGCCATTGTTGACTGGTTGACTCTCGTGCTTGCGATAGGTAGTGCGGTCGTATTGTTGTGTTTCCGGAAGGCCAATTCCGCTTGGCTCATAGTTGCTGGGGCGGCGCTCGGCATAGTGAAGGGCGGTTTTGGATGAAAATGGGGAGGCATGGCATGTTGCAGCGTAAGGAAGCCGTCAGGGGCCATCAAGTACTCTACTCGGGACTCATTCGCCTGCATGTCCTTCACCATGCGTGCGAGGAAGCCATCTACGGCTTGGAGATGATTCAGGAATTATCGCGGCATGGTTATCGGATCGGCCCTGGGACGCTTTATCCCATTCTTCATGCCATGGAGGAAAAGAACTGGTTGCGGTCCGACAAAGAGTTGAAGAACGGCCGGATCCGGCGAGTATATCGAGCAACTCCATCTGGCGGGAGGGCCCTTGCCGCCGCTAAAGAGAAGGTTCAGGAACTGTTCGGAGAGTTGTTTGCGGGACAGGCGAAGAACCCACCACGTTGATGCAAGGAACGTGGCTTGCCCCAAGATTGCTGCGACCCTTGTCTTCCACTCACTCTGAATCAATAATCAAACTTCCGCCGGATTAGTAGTGGAACCGGTACTTCACCTGCACGGAAATCTCCCGAGGATTGACGTACTGTGTCCCACCGAAGGTGTTGCTGTTGTCGAGCAGGTAGCAGTCGTTGGAGAGATTGGTTCCCGTCAGGCGGACGTTCCAGTTCTCGCCGGGACCCGCGCCTACATCGTGATTTCTAATCGCTCCCATAAATACTTTGAATTTCCACAGAAGCCGCTGATCGGGTAGGTTAATGCCCATATTTCGGTTTCCGAACCAGCAGATACTCGGAGACTGAACCCGCGAAACCTTGCCAGAATGTTCTGGGGAAATGGGACCAAGATGAAAAAGTGGGGTGTCAGTTCCATAGCGTTGGTGTTACTGCTCTCGGCCGTTGCCGTCGCGCAGGAGACCTCCAGCGCCAAGACGCAGGCTGCTTCACGAAAGGCCATCAGCATCAGCGGCAAGATGAGTAAGGACGGCCGAGTGTTGCTGCGCGATGCCGACAGCGAAGTGTGGACGGTCAGTAATCCGGAGGCCTTGCAGGGTTATGGCGGGCGAGAGATTGTGATCCGCTGCCAAGTTGTTCCGGACAAGAACGAGCTTCGCGTCGTTTCCGTGAAGCCGGTAAAGAGTGGAACTGAGTACGTGACCAATTGGGGCGATTCTGCGTTTCGGCGCTGAGGTTCAGCGAAGACCTGTGCCGTCCCTGCGGGACTAACTCGGTATTCCACCCTACCCGGCACTCCCGTGCCGGGCTATCACATGCCGCCGCGGCGCGGCTGGAACCTATCAGAAGTGAAAATGGTATTTCACTTGCGCGGAAATCTCCCGTGGGTTGACGTAGTGCGTCCCGCCGAAGGTGTTGCTGTTATCCAGCAGGTAGCGATGGTTCGACAGATTTAATCCCGTAACGCTGACATCCCACTTCTCACCAAACGATCTCCGGAGCGCCAGATCAAACGTGGTGTGCGAAGGCAGGTGATTCGGGCCTTCGCCATCCAGGAAGCCGGAACCGTAGTTGACATTGAAATCCGCGGCCACACGCCACGGGAGCGACATGTCGAAACCGGTGGAGAGCGTGTCGCGTTGATCGTGGTCGAGGAAGAAGTAGCCTTCGTCCGGTGGGGAAAAGTCGGTCAAGCCTCCGGTGACCGCGCCCGCACCCTCAGCATATTGGTGAGAGTAGGCTAGGTGAAACTGCGCGCGTCCGGCCACCCGAGGCGAGGTCACAGTGGTTTCCCAGCCGTGGATGCGGGCACGGGCGATGGTGAGCGGGAAGAAGATGTTGGAATTGCCCAGGATGTCGTGGTCGAAGAACTTCTTTGCATTGGTGCGGAAGTTGGAGACGTCGAAGGTCCATCCGCGAAAGGGAATGGCGAGACCAAATTCGTGCTGTTCATCGCGTTCTCCACGCAGTGGCAGAAAACCGAAACCCTGCTGAGCGGCTTCCTCAAGCAGCGGGCCGTTGACGGTGAGGAGCGGTGGGGCCTGATAGTAGCGCCCGTAGAAGCCGCGCAACACCCAGTTGAGCCGGGGAATGCGCAGAGCGGCACCGACCCGGGGATCGGCGGAATTCTCGCTGATGGTGGAACCGAAGTGAGTGAAGCGGACACCACCGTTGAGGGTCAGCCAGCTGGTCAGTTTGAACTGATCCTCCAGGAAGAGAGTTTCGACGTTGCCCCACAACATTTCTCTCTGCTGCAACGGTATGGTGCTGCCGTCACTCACGGCAAAGCCGAAAAGCTGATTGTCGCGGGCACCAAACACTTGAAATCCGGCGCGGGCGTTGTGGCGTCCGCGATTCACCGCGATGGAAACCACTCCACCAACGTAGTTCGAGCCGCGGTCGTCCTGCGGAATAACGACCGCATCGGCGGGATTGCCAACAAATCCGCCGCTGTAGTGAGCGCGGTTGAAGTGGTAGAAGGGCGAGACGGTCAACACCGTGCCGGTGCCGATGGTGTGCAGCCAGGAAAAGTTGGCGAAGTCGTCGCGCTCATCTTCGACGTCGCGGATGCCGAGGATCTGCTGATCCGGATCGTTGGGCACCTGGTAGTGGTCGCCGCGAATTGAGGTGACCAGGCGAAACTGGTCAGCAGGATCTTTGTTGAAGATGATAGATCCGAAGCCGCTCAGGCCCGCAGCCTGGTCGTTGAGAATCCGAATGCTGGAGGTCTCCAGGCCGAGATCGGTGCGATAGCCGGACAAGCTGCCGTAGTAGGCGAAGCGGTCGGTGTGGTCCCCGAAGCTGATCTGGTCATTGGTGTTGTTGTAGCCGCCGTAGCTAGCCACAAGTTCACCCTGGCGATTGCGCTCAAAACCGGAACGGGTCACCACATTGAAGACCCCGTAAGTGCGGTCGCCATATTCGGCGGAGTAGCCTCCGCGCTGAACTTCGAGGAAGTCAATGTCCTTGGGATCGAACTGCGGGCCGACGTTCGAGGCGATGTTGGTATTGGGGACCGGTACGCCGTCAAGCAGCCAGGAAACCTGGTGTCCGCCGCGGATATGCAGCTGGTCGTGGACCATGTAGGCGCTGGGGACGTAGTTGGTGATCATCGCCAGACTGTTGGTCTGGTCGGCGCCGGGAGTTGCCGAGATTTGCTCGCGGCCGATGACACTGCTGGTGGTGGAGGACTGGGGATCAACCGTGGGCGCGATATCGGCGACCTCGACTGTTTCCTTGGGTTGGGCCACCGTCATCGGGAAGTGCAGGCGGGCTTCGCGGCCCGAGGTGAGCACAATGCTTTGCTCTTGAGAGGCAAATCCCGGAGCCTGGACGGCGACGTTGTAATCCCCGAGGGGGACCGCGTCAAAGCGAAATTCGCCGGAAGCGTCGCTGACAGTAGTCTTGCTCCAGTCGGAACCGCGCGCACGAATCGTGACTTGAGCACCCTGAACCGGGCGGTGCTGGGGATCGTGGATGAGGCCGGTGACGGAGCCAAAAATAGTAGCAAGCGACATGGTCGCGAGCAGAAGCAGGACGGCGGAGACGGCAATTCGGATGAGACGCATGGGTTCTCCAAAGCTGACAAGACCGCATAGTTAGGACGGGATGGAGAACATTGGTACCTCTTTGCCTCAGCGGCTAAGACCCAAAAAATCCGTGAGCGCACCGACATGGCTAAGCAGACTGCGGAAAAATACGCTGCAAGTACCTCGGGCGCTAAAGCGCGCCAGGAAAAGAACCGGTGTAATGCAGCGCTGAAGCGCTGCTCCACCCAAAACCTGCATTTTCCGCAACCCTAAAGCCGTGCCCTTGCTCAAAGGCACTCCAATCCCGACATTGACTAATCAAGCGATGGAGGGCTGTGGAGGGGCGCGGCCGGAATGGGAGGCGTTGACAGCAGTGGAGAGACTGACTGACGCCGCGGGGAGCGGGAGGTCGGCTGCAAGAGGCGCGACAAATGCACCAGACCGCGGCCTCAGCTGCGCCCAGTGCGAGACGGTCAGCGGCCGGCAACAGTCATGGTTACAGCAGGCCGGAGGAGCGCTGAATTCGCCGGCATGGCTGCCAGGGTCATGCATCGGCTTGCGCATGCAGCAGGCATGGGGAGCAGGCGCAGAGATCGCCATGGCCACGGGGGCGAACACGCCCACCAGCGCCAAGGTCAGCAAAAGCCTGGCGGTCAGAGGTTGCATAGGAGCCGGACGAGAAACCCCACGACTACTCGGACGATGTCAGTAAGGATAAGTTAGCGCGCGGCGGCTTGCAAGCGGTCTCACCCGAGGGCAACTGGGCAGGTCAGGGACTATGCAACCGTGAGTATTTTATTTCATCAGCACCCAGCGGCCGCCGTTGGTGACGAGGATGACCAGACTCATGGGGATGAACATAAGGTCGTAATGCCACCCGTAGGTCTTTTCTCCCCAGAAGGCAATGTGCCAGACAAAGATCTTTTTCTGGATCGCGCCAAGCATGACGAAGATGAGTCCGATGGCTGCTAGTTGAGTAAAGACCCCGAACGCCACACCGAGGCCGCCGGCGACTTCGGCGATGCCGAGTAAGAGAGTGAAGCCCTGGCTCATTCCAATGCTCTTGCTGCGCTCGGCTGACTTGGTGGCATGGCTCCAGCCGCTGGTGACAAAAACCAGCGCGACCATGAGACGTAGCAAAAGGAGGGCGAGGTCCGTGAATTGAGCGAGTTGGGGAAACATGGATCCTCTTTTCTCTAAGAAAGCTTACACGCGTGAGATATGTGATAACGGTTGCGCGCAAACCACCGATAGCCGATATGAATCAGCCGGTTGAATCCGGGGAGGCTGAACACGGCATAAAACGGCCACGCCCACCAGATCTTCCTGGCCACTTGCAGGTAAACATCCGCTCCCGAAGCAGTCTGGCCGTCACGCGTGAGCAGACGTAGATCGTAGATAAGCTCATCCAGAGGAAGTTGGAAATGTGCTACGACCCAGGGTTCTTGCAGGGGGGCGACTGCGAACCCCCGCTTGGCCAAGGTCGGCTGCCAGAACTTGAGCCAGCGGGAACAAAAGCCGCATTTGCCGTCATAGAAGACCCAGCCCCGGCTTGGTTGTTCCAGCGCGCCAAGCATCTCCCTACAACCTCCTGCCACGGTGGACAGCCACCGCCGACCCTTCCGCGAGAAAGGCTGACGCCGGTGGGCCATTCAGCACTGCGTTCAGCTCTCCTCCGTAGAGTTCCTGCATGTCTCCGTCAAACATGGCGGCGCCTGTGGCCCAGACTTTCCACGGCGGGTGCTCAACCTGGTATTCGATGCATCCGCCATCCGGTTGAGCAGCATAACCCCAATAGTGTTCAGTAATGAATTGCTCCTGTGAGCCGCTTTGCGGCAGTGCCGGAGGCCCTTTTGCCGATATCTTCATTGTGTTCCTTGATGTCCCGAAGTTCCAGCCGTACTTGACGGCCAGCCCGGAACCATCCGGCTTGATTTCATAGGACATCGGTAGGGCGACGTAGCGCTCGTTATAAAAGGTGCGGGCCACAGCGGCAGTCAACCAGCGAGGAACGATCTCGCGGATGAATACCACCCCGCGCCTGACCTGGTTGCCCTCCGAACGTCGCACATAGAAACGTAGATTGACCTCTTCGAAATCGCGGTGAAACGGCAGGGACAGTCTCCACACCTTGGCTCTTAGAAAGCGAAATCCTACCAGGCTGAGAAAGGTCTTCCCGTTCCACGAGTCCAATTCTGTTCCACTTGGAACAAACTTAAGTAGTAGGCCGGGGTCGACCTCATAGTTCAATATCGCGAGATCCCGCCATTCCGCGGTGAGGAATTTGCCGGAGGGCTGTGCGCGGGCCATCTTCCTTTGTGCCATTCAGGCCCAATATAGGGCACTAATATAGCTGACTGACTATAGAATTGGAAGTGCCGTGACAGGGCGCTAAGTTTGCCGCATGTGTGGCAATTATGCCACACTACTCATGTGGTAGTTTCTCGGCATGGACAAGTCGGAGCTGAGAGGCTGGGGCGAAGTTGCTTTGGCACTGCGCGTTATGGATACGCCAGCGGTTCATCCCTTCCAGCAAGGAAACCTCCGAGCCCAGTTCGCGTTTCACTGCTCCGAGAAGTATTACGCGAGATTCGCAGCCTTTTCCTTCGCATTCAAGAGTTACGATCCAATCAGTTAGATCGTCGGGGAATTTCGATAGGTCTACCCCTTGAAATATCTTTCCCTGCGGAACAACGGGAGAGAGCGTTAACAGGTTGCATTCAGGACATGCGTAATTTATATAGAGCGCGTCCTGCCGCCACCATGATTGAAGCGCAGCTATTCGCTCAAGGATGGAGCTGTGGTGCCGCGTCAGCGCTCCACAATTGGAGCACTCCACCTCGCGCATGAACACGTCCGACATAAACCCCGCGAATTATACGCCCTGACTGGTTCCCGCTTTTTTATGTTCTTCCCACTCTTTAATGAGCGACACTCTATGCCCATCCTGCAACTCAGATTGCACCAGCCCTTCGAGCTGGTTGCGGGTGAGGACCACGGCGCAGTTCCACTCAACCGGATCATTGCCGCTATGAAACAGGCGCGCAACAGATGGTGATCTAGATGACGGCATAGACTCGAAGTCATCCCATGCTTTCACGGCAAAAGGATGCAGTGGTCGCCCTAAAAGGTTCCACTGATGAAGGCTAAAGTTGAAATTAGTCCAGGCGAGCAGATCGGCGCATCGGAGGCCAGCCAGAGTTTTGCCACTCCGAAAATCAGCATGCGCGTACTCATTTTTGATACCGTAGAGGCGATGATGTAGATATTCCATTTGCTCAAAAGTACGCTCGATTTCCTTGCGTCCTGGCTCGTGCTTTTCCATCCAGTCGAAGATCCATTCATAGGGTTCGGAAACTTTTTTATCCCGCTTCCAAAGCTGGGCGAACATACTTGCTTGCCGAATTGCCCATGAATAATGATGCTCGCCCATGTACTTGCGAAGTTCGGTGGGTACGCAGTAATCGTAATCGTCCTTCTTTACCGAGAATGAAAATACTTGTGCGCCATATTTTCTAGTTATCTGCCTGATGCGGCGAAACACTCTTTTGTGCTTCTTGTCATCCCAGGTCGCGAATTCGGAATCACGATTTCTTGCGACGAACTCCGAAGTGTGGAAGTCGCTGAAGCCCTCTTTCTTTTTCAGGGACTCCCATTCGCGCTCCATTGGAATAATGCGTTGCGCCGGAATAATGAGGCCTGTCGCGTTTGCAACGAGCTGCTGCGGATCACTACCACTGTCGTCGAAATAAACGGTAAAGGGCACTATGTGACCTTCTTTCCATCTCAAGCCCTTCCTGCTTACGAGCATGTGATGAATTGGAAATCTAAAGGCCGACCCTGCCATACACGCATACCCTCCCGTGCTAAGATTGAAAGAGCACAGGCTGGTACCATGGCTAATCGCCCAAAGAGTCCCGCGAAGAATCCCACAGGCGACTTTGGCCAGTTCACGAACTTCATGCGGCGACTTGTTGCAGTCCCGCACTCTGAAATCAAGGCGAAACTCGACGCCGAAAAGCGGGTGAAGACGCGGAAGCGGAAGGCCGCTTCCCGCGCTTCCCACGCAAAGGATTAGAAGGCCGTTTCTCCCACCTTGCCAGTCACCTCCGCATAGGTCAAACGCTTCCCAACAATCTGCGAGAGTGCTAGCTGAAAACGATCCGCGTTCTGCATGTCCTTCCGGTTGTTGTAGCGGAAGGTCTGTTCGTCCAAGTACCGAAATAAATGGAATGGCTCTACGCTCACATAGGTTCCCGAGATGCCGCGCTTGAGCAGACTCCAGAAGTTTTCGAGGCCGTTGGTGTGAATGCGGCCATCCACGTACTGGGTTGCATGGTCAATCACCTGATGCGCGTATTCCTGGGCCAGCCCGCTATAGGATGGCAGGGCGTCGGTGTAGAGCGCGGCTCCCGCTTCGACGTGCTTGCGCACTTCTGCCTGCAAGGTGCCTCTGCGCCGATTGCCCACAACTACGGTATGGATTTCTCCGCCACGCTCAAGCATTCCCATGACTGCGGTTTTATCCTTACCGCCAGTCCCGGTGATGCGGCGCTGCTTCTTGCTGATGTGCATGTTCCGCGCTTTGCCACCGATGAAGGTTTCGTCGGCTTCGACTTCGCCGCCACCACCACCTAGTTTGCGAAATGAGCCGGACTGCATAGCGAGGCGAATGCGATGCATCATGAACCACGCGGATTTCTGAGTGATACCCAGAGCGGCAGCGACTTCGTAAGAGCTAATCCCGTTCTTGCAGCTTACGAGCAGCCACACGGCAGGGAGCCACTTGTCGAGGCCAATCGGAGAGTCCTCGAAAACAGTGCCGACCTTGAGCGAGAATTTCTGCTTGGGATGGTCGCCGTAGCAGCGATAGAGCCGCGCATTCGCGAGGTAGGTTACCTTCTCGGAGTCGCACTGCGGACAGCGCACCTTGCCATCGGCCCAGCGAACGGCGATCATGAACTGACGGCAGTTCTCGTAGTCGGCGAAGAACCGGATGGCCTGCTGGAGTGTTTTTGGGCTTTCCATGCCCTAAATGTAGCAGGAAAGTATTAGTCAGTCAAGTATATTATTGCCCAATATAGCTCCTTCCCCGAGTTGTTCCCCGAATTTCCGCTGTGTTAGCATCGGTGGTTTCGGCAGGCTGCTCGACGTCGGCCTATAGACAGTCCTCTTCTTGCGTTCTTTATGGGCCCGCCGTAGTGAAGATCCGATGATCGTGGAGGATACCCGGGCTTCGCTCGGCCGGTCAGCCGAGGGCGGCTGTCCCCAGATGGTCGGTGTACAAGGAGTCATCCCGTGAAAGTTTATGAAGGCGCAAACATTAGGAATGTAGCTGTGATCGGCCACGGAAGGGCTGGCAAGACCTCGCTGGTCTCCGCCATGCTGCAGACAGCGGGATCGACGCAACGGCTGGGCCGTGTGGACGATGGCACTTCGACAACCGACTACGACGAAGAAGAGATTGCGCGCAAGATGTCGATCTCGACCGCCTTGGCCTACGTGGAGTGGGGCAAGACCAAGATCAATATTCTCGATACGCCCGGGTTCAACATGTTTGTCCACGAAGCCAAGATGGTGCTTCCCGTGGTGGACGCGGCAATCGTAGTCGTAGACGGCGTGGCGGGCGTAGAGGTCGTGACCGAGCGAGTGTGGAATTACTGCGAAGAATTCAAGACGCCCCGGCTGATCGTGGCCAGCCGCATGGACCGCGAGCGCGCCGACGCCGGCCGAGTGTTGGAGTCGCTGACCAAAGCCTTTGGGCGGACGGTGATCCCGCTGGAACTTCCCATCGGCAGCGAGAAGAACTTTACCGGCGTGGTCGATCTCGTCAACATGAAAGCCTACACCTACGAATTGGGTGGAAGCGGCAAAGGCAAGGAAGGCGAGATTCCCGGCAACCTGAAGGAGCAGGCGCAGGCGGCCCATGAAAAGCTGGTCGAGATGATCGCTGAGGGAAATGACGCGCTCATGGAAGAGTTCTTTGAGAAGGGAACGATCCCTGAAGAGCACCTGATTCCTGCGTTACATGAAGCGATTCGCGAGGACAAGATCTTCCCGGTGATCTTCGGGTCGGGGCTGGGCAATGTCGGGGCGGACCGCATCATGGACTTCATCGTGGCCTACACGCCGGCGCCGTCCGAGCATGAGTGGGTCCAGGGAGAAGCGGCCGCCTCGGGGAATGGTGAGCCGCCGAAACGGCATGAGACGGACTCCGAGCCGGCTTCGCTCTATGTGTTCAAAACCGTGTCGGACGCGTTCGCGGGAAGGATTTCCTACTTCAAAGTCTTCTCCGGGGTGGTGAAGAACGACGCGACGGCACAGAACTTCACCAAGAACTTGCCGGAGAAACTGGCGCACATTTCAATTATGCAAGGCAAGACTGCCGTGCCGGTCACGGAGCTGCATGCAGGGGACATCGGCGCGGTGGCCAAGCTTCGGGAGACACTGACTGGCGACACGCTTGGAGATAAGAGTGCGCCGATTCAGTATCCGAAGGTCCATTTGCCGGAGCCGGCCATCACTTTTGCCATTGAGCCAAAGAGCAGGGCGGATGAAGACAAGCTGGGGCCGAGCATCCACAAACTGATGGAAGAAGACGCCATGCTGCGGTTCTTCCGCGATCCACAGACCAAGGAGTTCCTGATCGCAGGGACCGGACAGCAGCACATTGAGGTGGTGGTGGCGAAGATGAAGAAGCGCTACCACGCGGAAGTGATCCTGAAGGCCCCAAAGGTCCCGTATCGCGAGACGATTCGCGGCAAGGCCGATGTGCAAGGGCGTCACAAGAAGCAGACCGGCGGGCACGGCCAGTATGGCGACTGCAAAATCAAGATGGAACCGCTGCCGCGCGGGGGTGACTTCGAGTTCGTGAACGATATTTTCGGCGGCGCGATCCCGAGGAATTTTATTCCGGCGGTGGAAAAGGGAATCAGAACGGCGGCGGCGCGCGGCTACCTGGCGGGATATCCGGTTGTGGACTTCCGGGTCATCCTGTATGACGGGTCGTATCACGATGTGGACTCGAATGACCTCTCCTTCCAGATGGCGGGGCGCATCGCCTTCAAAAAAGCCATGGAAGTGGCCAAGCCTACGCTGCTCGAGCCGATCATGAACGTGGAAATCACCGTGCCGGATGAATTCGCCGGCTCAATCATGGGCGACCTGAACAGCCGGCGTGGGCGCATTCAGGGCATGGACAACAAGGGTGGCAACACCATTGTGAAAGCAGAGGTGCCGATGTCAGAAATGCTGACCTACGGCGTCGATCTCACCGCGATGACCCAGGGCCGCGGCAGCTTCAACATGGAAATGCACCACTACGACGTGGTACCGGGACAGCTGCAGGAGAAGATCATCGAGAAGGCCAAGGCGGAGCGGGGCGAGGTGAAGGAAGAGGAAGAGTAATAGCGAGTGTTCAGTTCTCGGGAGGCCGAATCCCCCTTTCCCTGAAGTAGACATTGATCGACTCGTAGATCGATAGCAAATCGCATGCGCTCGAATCAACCAGGAGTGGAATCGCCTCATCCAAGCTGCCTCGTGTAGTACTGGAGGCAATCGACAAGACCGTCCTGTGCATGATCTTGGAGCAGATCTTGAACATGGGGTTGAACTCTGCCTCTTCGCTTATCAGACGCGCAATTTCGCTAACTCTCTTGGGCTTGGCGTTCTCCTTAAGACCAAAATCGACCATCAACTGCTTGTATGTCGCAGCTTCTGAATCTGTCGCGCCGGTTTGCGGACCTCGCTCAGTCTCTTTTAGCAGCGCCTGCTCTACCGCTCCTCTTATTGCGTCTTTTTCTTGGTTAGCGATCTCGGACAATGTGGTGAGAAGCTTCTTGTGTGAGGCCTGATGATGCTTGGTCATTGCCTCGTAGAACTCCTTCGCATCAATTACGAGATCGTTTCTAAAGTCGATGGCATTCTTCTCCGACGCTAGGACATATGTAGTGATCACTTTCAGCTCTAATAGATTCCGACGGCCCCAAGCTGCCAGATAGATAGACTTCCGAGCACCGATCTCAACCGAATAGTAGTCTAGCAATGCGCAGTTGAGGATTCCCAAGATCAAATTGCCGAACCAGACCTCTTCCTCGTTGGCCGTCGCTTCCTGAATGCCCCTGCAGAGCTGACGCACCCTCTCGACTGCTTGAGACATTGCTTCATTCAACTCATCCGAGTGCCCCTGATCCTTAGTGTTCATGCGTATCACCTTCACAGGAGATTGGCGAGTTCGTCGCATGCCCGCCGACTGGCATTCACGAGATCTTGAGTCCCTCTGCCTTTGCCAGTTTCGCCTGCCGCTCGTCGAACGTCCAAAATCGCTCGGCCTTGAGTTCCAAGGCGCAGGCCACGTGCAGGCTATCGAGCGTGCGGACACCAAGTTTGGGTCCGTGGCGGCGGGCGAGGTCAGCGCAGAGGTTGAACGCACTCTCCGGCATTGGCGCTTCCACCCACAGCCCTGACGCCCGGTCTTGGTCCAGATCGCTGTACGCTTGGTGCGCATCCGCCACCGTCAGATTTTTATAGAAGACTTGTTGCGCCACTGCATTTGCGTATTCCGCGTAATGGAGTGGCGTAAACCAAAGGCGAGCGTCCGCATTGAACAGATTCTCGGCGGCCTTCGAATGAACGTCCTGGATGTAAAGGGAAACGAAGAAGCTGGTGTCCGCGTAAACCATCAATAACGACCACGCTCCCTGATGAGAAGCTCCACTGCCGGTATAATGCGATCCCCGAAGATTTTCTTGCGGCGGGCGCCAAAATCAGGGTATTGAACTGGTGTGCCTTTTTCCGGCTTTTGCGGAACAATCTTTGCAATCAGGCGATCCCGCTCGCGCAGTTCAACCGTTTTTCCGGCACGCAGCCAAGCCTTCAGGCGGCGAGTGTCACGGAGCTGGCGCATGTTGACCGAAGGCATGGTATTAATGTGACACATAATGTGTCACATTGTCAAGAGCTGTACGGCACCTGTGGGAGCTGCGCTCCGCCGGGCAGGCGAGGGTGCCTGCCCCGCGTGCCCCGTGGTACTATCGCGCCAGTGGCCGCTCTCAGAGACCAAATCATGAGCGTCTCCCGCAGCGCACTCCTGTCCCTTGTTCTGCCGGCGGTTGCCACTATTCTCATCTCCTGTCAGAAGCATCCCGCGCAAACCGAAACGCCGGTTGAGCCTTACATCGAAACCGCCGGAGCAGCGGGATTCGACATCATTCCCCTGGCAAGTTCTGACGGCGCTCCCCGTTGGCTGGGCGTTTATACCGATGAAGGGAGAACTACCAAGTTCTCCTTTGAACTCGGCTCGCTGCCCGCCTCGAATGACACCAGCGCTGCTCCGTCGATGGGAAAAGGAAGGTTTGTCGCCGAAGAGCAATCCGATCCGCTACCGTTACTGAACCTGCTGAAGAAGGCCCTGCAGGCGAAGCACGTTCCCATTCATACCGAGAAGGCAGAGGACTTGCCGTTCAGCTACCTCTTGCTCGGCGAGAGCCAGAGCCGGGCTTCCGATGGCAGCTTCAGCTCCAACCCCAAGGGCAACTGGACGACAACGAAGATATTTCTGGCGAACGACACCGCCGAGGTCTATTTCAACTTCAACCCGGTCAACCATAAAGCGGAATTTGGCATAAAAGACGCCAAGTTCGGCGACCGGGTGCTGGCTGAGCTGGCAAAGGTGTTCTGAGGTCGTCGGAGGGGACTCGAACGGATTGTTACGTGCCCTTGCAGACTTCGAGATCGGTGCGCGCGAAGTCGGCGCCTTTCGCTAGCAGCGGTTCGCCGGAGAATTGTGCAAGCGCGTAGGCAAAGCAGTCTCCAAAGGTGAGACCTGCAGCGTGACGGCCCTTCCCGTATCGGCGCCAAGCCGAGCGCGCAATCTCAACCTGTTCTCCATCCACAGGGACGATTTCGAGGTCCGTACGAACCACAAAGAGATCAAACTCGCGGCCGGCAGCTTCGCCTTTGCGCGCTTCCAACACGATGCCCGTTTCTAAGACGTTGGCCGCGGAAATCCTGCGTGTTCCCGCCTGCAGGATCTGATCAAGAAATGACGCCCGCTCGGGCTCCGCGAGGAAAATGGCAAGCAGTGCGGAAGTATCGATGACCATCAGCGCGGCATCCCGTGTTCGTCGTAGCCGAGTATTTCGTCGTCGGGCTGGGAGTTAAGAATGGGAAGCGCATCCACACGTCGCAGGAGGTCCTCAATTTGGGCTGCGAGAAGCCGGCTCCTGCGTCTTGCTTTGAGGCGGTCCCAGCGTTCTTCGAGAGACTTCTGAATCGCCTCGGTCAAGGATTCGCCGGCCTCCCCAGCCACTTGCCGGGCCAAGCGCTCGGTGGAATCGTTCTTGATACTGATGCCCATATCATTCTAGATTATACCATTGACTATAGATATATAGAATATATTTGTAACACTAATAGAATAAGCAATTTACAAATACAATATGCCGGCAGACAAGCGAAATGGATATGAAACAAGCACGAACAGAAATTCCACAGTGCGTGACAATTAGGAGCTAGAAGCTGGGCTGAGGTGCTGGTACTATCGCGCCAGTGGCCACGCTCAGGAACATTCCCAAGCTCCCGCAAGACCGCGAGCGGATCGTCTCGGCGGCGCCGGTCGAGGATGACTCGTCGTTTGAACTAAAACTGCGGCCGCAACGGCTGGCGGAGTTCATCGGGCAAAACAAAGTCAAAGAGAATCTGGCGGTGGCGATTGAGGCCACGCGCTCGCGCGGCGAAGCGCTGGATCATGTGCTGTTGTATGGGCCGCCGGGACTGGGTAAGACCACGCTGGCCAACATCATTGCCAATGAGCTCGGGGTGTACTTCCAGCCGACGGCCGCGCCGCTGCTGCAGATCAAGGGCGACCTGACAGCCATCCTGACCAACATTCGGGACAAGCAGGTGCTGTTCGTGGATGAAGCGCACCGCTTGCAACCTGCGCTGGAAGAGATTCTTTACCCGGCGCTCGAGGACTACAAGCTCGACATCATCATCGGGCAAGGGCCGGCGGCACGCACGCATACGCTGGACATCAAGCCGTTCACTTTCATCGGCGCGACCACGCGGGCGGGGTTGATTTCTGCGCCCCTACGGTCGCGGTTTGGGATCGTGTTGCGGCTGGAGTTCTATACGCACGAGGATTTGCGCGTGATCGTGGAGCGGTCGGCAGAGATTTTAGGGGTAGAAGTGGACAAGCCGGGAGCCATGGAAATTGCCAGCCGCTCGCGGGGCACGCCCAGAATCGCCAACCGCTTGCTGCGGCGGGTGCGTGACTATGCGCAGGTGCGAGGCGCCGGGAAAATCGACCTGCCGACGGCGCAGGCAGCGCTGCAGATGCTGGAAGTCGATCGCCACGGATTCGACGAGGTGGACCGCAAGCTGCTGCTGACGATCATCGAAAAGTACCAGGGCGGACCGGTGGGGGTGAACACCCTGGCGGCGGCGCTGGCGGAGGAACCGGATGCTATCGAAGAGATCTACGAACCGTTCCTGATTCAGATTGGATTTCTGAACCGGACCCCGCGGGGGCGCGTGGCCACGCAGTTGGCGTACGAGCACTTCGGGATCAGCCCGAACCGGCGGCAGAGTTCGTTGTTCTAGAATGTAGCGGGAGATCTATGAAAAGTGTGCAGCAGCTTACGGCCATTATCGAGCGCGAGGGAGATGGCTATGTCGGATTGTGCCCCGAGTTCGATATTGCCAGCCAAGGCGACACGATCGAGACCACGCGCAAGAATCTTCAGGAGGCGGTTGAGTTGTTTTTGGAAACCGCCAGCGAGACCGAAATCCAGCGACGACGTCACGGAGAAGTATTTGTTACGCGCCTAGAGGTAGAGGTTGGGTAAGCTGCGAGTTCTCTCTGGCAAGGAGGTTTGCGCTATTCTCGCGCGTCATGGATTTTCAGAAGTGCGACGAAAGGGCAGCCATATCGTAATGCAGAAGAGGACAGAGAACACCACGGTTACTGTTCCAGTCCCGAATCATGCCGAGCTTCGGATTGGAACGCTCATGTCCATCACCCGGCAGTGTCAATTACCACGATCTCTTTTCGAAGTGTAGCAACTGCATGATTGCGCATCTCCGCGGAAAGCTTCTCGACAAACATCCCAACCAGGCCGTGATTGAGACGGGTGGCGTGGGTTACGACGTGACCATTTCCGTCCCGACGTTCACCGAGCTTTCTCAGGTTGGCACCGAGGTTTCGCTGCACATCCATACACACGTTCGTGAAGATGCGCTGGCGCTTTACGGATTCGGACGACCGGAAGAGAAGCAGCTTTTCGAAAAGCTGCTGACGGTGAGCGGGATCGGACCGAAGCTGGCCATCACCATTCTGAGCGGGATGGCAGCAGACGATCTGGCGAGTGCGATTCGTGGGAACGATGTGGCGCGATTGACGCGAATCCCCGGAATCGGGAAGAAAACCGCCGAGCGCATGGTGCTGGAGTTGCGGGACAAGCTGCCGCCTCAGGGAGCCGAGGCGGTAAAGGCGATGCCATCGCTCACCGCTGTCGAGGAGGATGTGCTGTCGGCGCTCACCAATCTGGGATATCAGCGTGTGGCAGCGGAGAGGGCAGTGTCCGCCGTGGCACAGCGCAACCAAGGCGCGCCGTTTGATGCGATGTTCAGGGAAGCGTTGGGCGTGCTGTCGAGATAGAATCGCAGCCCAATATCCTAAAGAAAACTGCAGACGCGGCTTACGCTACCGTGCTTAATGTGGCGGCTGATTTGCGAAGCAATTCGTTGACAGCTTGTTCTACCAACCGGCCCAGAACTGCCTCGACGGCGGGGGACAAGCTGGCGCCCCATTCGGTTGAAGCGGGTTGGACGCCCAGGAGCACAACCTCGGGCGGGCGCTTGGCCAGAATCCGAAGCGCTGCCATTAGATCGGCGAATCCCAGCTGGTGCACACTGCCACTGCCCGGCATCTTATGCAATTCTTCGCCGGACATCCGAATGAGCGTGCCCGGCGGTTGGCCCACATCCACGGCATCGAGCACCAGGAGGTAAGAAGCGTCCCAGACATAGGTGAGCAACTCCAGGCCCAGCGTGCCACCCTCGATCAAGGCGACGCCCTCGGGCACCCCTGGGTGTTTCTTCAGACGCACTACCGCGCGTGGACCTACTCCGTCATCGGAGTGAAGGATATTGCCGAGACCGAGCACGACGGTACTTGGCGGTGGCAACATCATTCCCTAGTCCGCCTTTCGCACAGCCGCGTCTTCCTCCAGCTCATCTCCGGGGACAAACTTGTAGCCGGTGAAGATGCTTTCGATCAGTCCGTTCCGCTCTTCCCACGAGACCAAGACAGCGCTGTAAACGTGGTGGATGACGAACGCGAAGAAGCTGAACATGATGCAGAAGTGAAGCAGGCGAATATGCTGGATGTCGATAAGCCGCGGCAACCATCCGATCAGCACAGGCAGCACACTGCCACCGCGCACCTGGCTGTACAGGGCAAGTCCGGTGAGGATTTCAATCAACATGAAGGTAAACATCAGGAGATAGGTTACGGCTGCCAGTGCGTTATGCCCCACGTGATGCACCAGGTCTTTGCGCAGGAAGCTGTAGTAGGCCACCATGTTGCCCATGCCGCGCCATTGGCGGCGGCGGAGGGGAAGGAAAGCCCGCCAATTCGACCAACTGTTTCCCTGGAAAAACCAGTACATGCGCAGCAAGAACGCGGCAATGAACACAAAGCCGGAGACCACGTGAATGAAGCGCATGGTCGCCATCATGAAAGTGGTCCCGCCCTTGGCGACGATGAACGGATTGTGCATGTAGTAACCGGTAAAGGAGAGCACGACGATGGGCAGAAATATGAACCAGTGTGAGACCCGCACCGGCAATTCCCATACATAGACCCGGACGGGCGCCGATGTGGCTTCAGGGCGATGGACCTCCCCCCAGGCATATTGCCTCAACTCAATCATCGGCAGCCTCCTTTCAACTGGCCTTCTGGACCAGGTAGCGGCGTCCGCGCGCATCGACCACGTGCACCGCACAAGCCAGACAAGGATCGAACGAGTGAATGGTGCGCAGGATCTCCAGCGGACGTTCCGGGTCGGCAATCGGCGTCTTCAGCAGAGATGCCTCATAAGCTCCGCGCTGGCCCTTCCCATCCCGTGGCCCGGCATTCCAGGTGGT
Organism: Terriglobia bacterium; assembly: GCA_020073105.1. Lineage (GTDB taxonomy): Bacteria > Acidobacteriota > Terriglobia > Terriglobales > Acidobacteriaceae > JAIQFW01. Next base: position 4,245 of record JAIQFW010000009.1, on the reverse strand, counting down.
AGGAACGACGGCCTGGTAGTTCTTGATCTTCTTGTCTTCGATTTCGACCCAGTGGGCGAGCGCACCCCGCGGAGCCTCGTGGAAGCCGAAACCTTGCGCTTCCCGCGGCCAGGTGTCCGGGTCCCACTTCTCGCCATTGTGGACCCGCAGATCAGCGTGGCCAAGGTTGGCGCCGAGCTCGCCGATCCACTTGCTTACATATCTCGCCATGAGCTGGGCTTCGATGGCGCGCGCGGCAATCCGGCCCAGGGTGGAGAACAGTGCCGTGGCCGGCGCATTCAACTTCTTCAACACGCCATTCACCAGGTCCTTGACCTCCTGATGCCCGGAGGCGTAGGCCACCAACATGCGGGAAAGCGGTCCGACCTCCATCGGCATGTCTTCGTAGCGCGGCGCCTTGAGCCAGGAATATTTCTCATCGGTTTGCAGGTACTCGTATGGCGGTTTGGGCCCGGTGTACTTGGGTTTGGTCTCGCCCTGGAACGGATGCTTCGCGGCATTGTCCCCATCCGAGTACTCATACCAGGAGTGGGTCACGTATTCGGCCACGTTTTTCGGGTCCAGCGGATGCACGTTAGAGAGATCGCGATTCAGGATGACTCCGCGGGGCAGGAAGAAGCGCGACGCATCCTTGATGCCCCCCTGGGGATAATCACCATAGGCGAGGAAGTTTCCCAATCCCTCGCCACGGCCGAACCAGTCGCGATAGAAGCTGGCCACCGCGAGCACGTCCGGAATGTAGACCTGATCCACGAATGCCTGCGCCTTGCTGGCCAGTTCCTCAAGGAAGGTAATTCGTTCAGGATTGATCGTGGCCTGCGGCTCGTTGGGATCCATGGCAGTGGACATGCCGCCCACCAGGTAGGTCTGCAAGTGCGGGTTCTTCCCTCCCAGCACAGCGTGGATGCGGATGAAATCCTTCTGAAACTCCAGCGCCTCCACGTAGTGGGCGACGGCCAGCAGGTTCGCCTCCGGCGGCAAGTGGTAGGCGGGATGCCCCCAGTACCCACTGCTGAACAAACTCAGTTGCTTGCTATCCACCAGGGCCTTCACCCTGTCCTGAATACCCTTGAAATAATTGCGGCTGGATTTCGGCCAACTGGAGATGGACTCGGCCAGCTGCGAAGTCTTCCCGGGATCAGCCTTGAGTGCCAGGGTGACATCCACCCAATCCAGTGCGTGCAGGTGGTAGAAGTGGATGACGTGGTCCTGGACATATTGACTGGCGGCGATGATGTTGCGGATGATGCGGGCATTCTCCGGGACCTCGATCCCCAGCGCGTCCTCTACGGCGCGCACCGACGTCAAAGCGTGTACGGTGGTGCACACTCCGCAGATGCGCTGCGTCCAGATCCAGGCTTCGCGGGGGTCGCGACCACGCAGGATCAATTCGATGCCACGGAACATGGTGCCTGAACTCCAGGCGTCGGAAACAGTGCCGCCGTCCAATTGAGCTTCGATCCGCAGGTGACCTTCGATGCGGGTCACCGGATCCACCACGATGCGTGCCATAAGCTCCTCCTATGCTTTCGTCGGCGGCTCGGGGCTCGCCGGTGGTCTCATGCGGTCGCGGACGGCGCTGGCAATTCCGTGTATGACGGTGGCCCCGGCAACGGCGGCGGTCACGCCCAGTCCGATCTCACCCGCGGTCACGTCCGCACCAAATCCGGGAACGGTGGGCAAGCGGTCATAGAACGGAGAACGAGTGTCCCAGAAGCGGTGCGAGGCGCATCCCAGACAGCCATGACCCGCCTTGACCGGCCAACTGGTGCCATCGTTCCAGCGCACCGAAGGACAGTTGAAGGTCGCCTGTGGACCTTTGCAACCCATCTTGTACAGGCACCAGCCCTTGCGATGGCCTTCGTCGCCCCATTCCTGAACGAAGCGGCCGGCGTCGTAGTTCGCCCGCCGTTCGCACTGGTCGTGGATGATCCGTCCGTAGGCAAACAGTGGACGGTTGAACTGATCCATGGCCGGTAACTCACCAAATGTCAGGTAATGCACCAGCACGGCAGCGGTGTTGGCGGGATTCTGTGGGCATCCGCCAAGGTTGATGACCTTGGCCCCAGGAACCGCCTCCTCGATGCCAACCGCTCCGGTGGGATTGGGATTGGCCCTTACCAGGCCACCATCCCAGGCGCAGTCGCCTGCGGCAATGGTCGCCGCGGCGCTGCCGCACACATGGCGAGCAATGTCCCAAGCAGTCCGGCCGCCAATTGTGCAGTAGACACCGCCGTCGGCCAGGGGAATCGCCCCTTCCACCACGGCGATAAATTTGCCCTTCTCCTCCCGCACCACGCGCTCGAGCGCCGCTTCCGCCTGGTGACCGGCGCCGGCCATGACCAGCTCGTGGTACTCCCAGGAAAGCAGGTCCAGAACAACCTCCAGAACCGAAGGATGGCTGGAACGGAGGATGGATTCGGAGTTGCCGGCGCAATCCTGGAACTGCAGCCAGACCAGCACGGGCTTTCTAGCCTTCTCCAAGGCGGCCGCTACCTGAGCTACGTAACGTGGCGGAAGCGCCAGCGTCGCTACCATGGCGGTGCAGAACTTGACGAAGCGGCGGCGGTTTACACCCTTTTGCTGCAGGGCCCCGGACAGGGTCTGATTGGACGGGAGCATCGGCTCACCTCTGTGCGCCGGGGAGTACGCTCGGAATCGCTGCCGGAAAGCAGGGTCTTGGAAATTCCCCGGCGTGTTTTTGTGATGGGTTTGAATACCATCGCGCGGCACGATGAAGATGTGATTCTGGTCACTGATTAATGTGAGGTGCCTTGCCGAATCCTACTTCCCGATGCAGAACGTGCTGAAGATCAGATTGAGGATGTCGTCGGTGGTGGTGGCGCCGGTAATCTCGTCCAGCGGACGCAAGACGTTATAGAGATCGAGCAGCAGCATCTCGTGAGGGACTCGGTTGTCCACGGCAGTTTTCGCTGCGGTGAGGGCATTCAAGGATTCACCTATGAGCTTTTCGTGGCGCAGGTTGGTGAGAAATCCAGTTTCGGCCTGGACCCCGGTGTCTCCGCCGACGTGTCGCAGGATTTCGTGGCGAAGCTCGGGAATTCCGGCCCCGGTTATAGCCGAGGTGCGGACGCGAGGCGCCTCTGCCGAGCTACGCTCGGCTGGGCAGGTGAGGACACCTGCCCCTACGTGGTCTGGGCTTAGGTCGCATTTGTTCTCCACCACAATAGCCAGGCGTCCCTCAACGTGTTCGAGCAAGTCTGCGTCCTCGATGGCGGGCGGCTGGGAGGCATCGAGTACGACCAGCACGAGATCTGCTTCGGCGAGTGCTTCCATCGATTTGCGGATGCCGATGCTCTCGGCCTCGTCCAGCGCGCGGCGAATGCCGGCAGTGTCCACAAGTTTCACAGGAATTCCACCGATGGCCACGGTCTCGCTGACCAGATCCCGGGTGGTGCCGGGAGTGGCGGTCACGATGGCGCGCTCACGCTCGACCAGGCAATTGAAGAGGCTCGACTTGCCAACATTCGGACGACCGACGATGGCGAGGGTCAGGCCTTCGTGAACGATCTTTCCGTAGGCGAATGAACTGGCAAGCTGTTCCAGCGGCGCGCGGATCGTGGCGATGCGCTCAAGAATTTGGCCACCTGGCAGGACCGAAACGTCGTCCTCGGCGAAATCAATCCCAGCTTCGAGGACTGCGATCAGCCCAACCAGCTTCTGCTTGATGGGCTGCAGGCGCTTGGACAACGCGCCTTCGAGCTGCTGAGCAGCCACCTTTGCCTGGTAGAGAGTCTGCGAGTCGATGAGGTCACGGACTGCCTCCGCCTGGGTGAGATCGATGCGTCCGTTGAGAAAAGCACGCATGGTGAACTCGCCAGGCTCGGCGAGGCGCGCGCCACGAGCAAGGGCGAGTTCGACAATGTGGCGGAGGACCACGGGCGAGCCGTGGGCGGAGATTTCGATGACGTCGTCAGTGGTGTAGGAGTGAGGTTTGGCGAAGTAGGTGACGACGACTTCGTCAATGCGCTGAGCAGGCGTATCTGCTCCCGTATTTTCAGCTGCGGAGCTGCGCTCCGCCTGGCCGGATCGGAGATCCGGCCCCACACAGTACTTGCCGGGATCTACCAATTCACCGAACGCGGCACGGCCGGGCTCAAGTTCGTGCTTGAGGCGCAGCATAGGGAGAGCTATTGTCCTGGCCTCCGGGCCGGGGAGCGAACTCGGTTGGGCACAGCTCGCCGGTCCCAGGCCGCGCCGACACCGCCGGGGCAGCCGCGGCAG
>JAIQFW010000194.1 GCA_020073105.1 Terriglobia bacterium | reverse complement strand
CACCGCTGATCAGGACCACGACTACACGGATGAGCAGTTGGCCTTTGATGCGGGCGCTTTGGACCTGTTTCCGTCACACACCGGCAACGGCTCCAGTCAGGTGATGGGCTACTACGACGGCAACACGGTAACGGCGCTTTGGAATTATGCCCAGCATTTTGCCATGAGTGACAACTCCTACAGTTCGACCTTTGGTCCATCGACGCCCGGTGTTATGAACCTGGTGGCCGGCCAGACCAACGGCGTGACCGCCACTCTGAATGGAACCGGCGACGAAGTCGACGGTGGCAACGGTTCGCTGACCGTAATTGGCGATCCCGATCCGATCGGGGACGTCTGCTCGAACCCCACCCGGAATCAGGTGCAGATGGGCGGAAAAAACATCGGGGATCTGCTCACGGCTGCGGGCGTGAGTTGGGGGTCCTTTATGGGCGGTTTCAACCTCAACATCACCAACCCCAATGGAACCACCGGCTGCAAGCGTAGCTCGACCGGCCTGGCAGGAACCACTGGCGACTACATCCCTCACCATTCGTTCTTCGGATACTGGGCATCCACGGCCAATCCGAACCATACCCGGCCGAAGTCCATCGCTGAAATCGGGAACAACGGACCCGCCAACCACAACTACGACCTCCTCGACTTCGTCGCCGCTGTGAAGGCCGGTAATTTCCCGGCAGTGAACTTCATCAAGGCGCCGGCCTATCAAGACGGACATGCGGGATACTCGGATCCGCTGGATGAGCAGACCTTCGTGGTCAAGTTGATCAACTTCCTGGAGGAGCAACCGGACTGGAGCAGCACGGCAGTGATCGTCATGTATGACGACTCCGACGGCTGGTATGACCACCAGATGGGGCCAATCGTCAACCAATCCACCGGCCCGGCGGATGCGCTGACCGGTCCCAACGCCTGCGGCAACGCTGCCATGGCGCTGCCCGGCATCGATCCCGCGAATGCTCATGCCTTGGGCCGCTGCGGGTACGGTATGCGGCAGCCGTTCATCGTCGTGTCTCCCTGGGCGCTGGAAAACTCAGTGGATCATACCGTGACGGATATGTCGTCGGTTATCCGTTTCATCGAGGACAACTGGCTGAACGGAAGCCGTATCGGCCAAGGGTCATTTGACGGCATCGCCAACTCCATCTCTCAGATGTTCGACTTCACTCAGATCCGGGGTAACGGCATCCTGATCCTGAACCCGAACACCGGAGAGCAAATTCCGTAAACTGACGTAGGGCACGAAGTCACAGCGGGCATGCGACATTCGCATGCCCGTTGTGTATTTGGTGAAGTTTGTGCACTGCAGGAGTTACACTGAATGCTGGTCGTCTGGCGGATTTGACCGCCCGGCGACTCGGCAAGGAGTTCAACCCATGGCTCTCCATGCTGAGCAGGCGCACCCCCCGCAATACATGAATTTCGCACCTACCGACTTGAACCCGGAACGCGACCTTCCCAAGGGATTCTTTGAGTTTCTGCTACCTCTGCACAAACAATTCACGCCGTGGCAGCAAAAGTTGGCTGCGAAGCGCAAGCAGGTGCTGCTGGCCTCGCATCAAGGCAAGCCTCCCGACTATTTGCCGCCATCCGAAGCCACCACCAGGGACTGGCATATCGAACTGTCCGCCTGGTGCGCCGACCAGCGCAACCAGATGACCGGACCGGCCGATGATGCGGAACTGACCGTCAAACTATTGAACTCGGGTTCCCCCGGCGTAATGCTGGACCTGGAAGACTCCACGGCCAACACCTGGCAGAACCTCATGCTGGGAGTTAAGAACATTCTTGCGGCATACAAGTATGAGCTGGACTATTTCGATCAAAAGCGGCAGAAGAACGTAACCATTCAGCGATCCAAGACCGTAACCTGGATTCGCCCGCGCGGGTTGCACCTCAGCCAGGGTGGCGTGATCAAGAACGAAATCATGTCGGCGTCGCTGTTTGATGTCGCCCTGATCTGGTACCAGCTCGATCCCGCCTCGCTGCCGCACAACTTTTCCATCTATATCCCTAAGACCGAAGCAGCGGAAGAAGCCCTGTGGTGGCGCGATCTGTTTCAGACCCTTGCCAAGTCCAAGGGCCTTCCCGCGAACTACATCAAGTGCATGGCGCTGGTGGAGTCGCATCCCCAGGCGTTTCAGATGGAGGAATTCCTGTTCAATCTGCGCGAGCACTGTCTCGGACTGAACCTGGGACGCTGGGACTACATGGCGTCGCTGATCCATTTCATGCTGGAAGACCCGAACTGGATCTTGCCAGACCGCAACACCATCCCTCACGACGTAGCATTCTTCCAGAACCTGCGCACGCTGATCCCGGAGATTTGTCACAAGCATGGAGCTCTGGCGATTGGCGGGATGACGGCACTCTATCCCAGCCGCACGGACACGGAACTGAACGAACGCGCGTTGAAGGTTCTCGAGCAGGACAAAAAGAACGAATCCAACTGTCTGATGGATGGCGCATGGACGGGGCACCCTGATCAGAATGCCATTGCCGTGGCGCAGTTCCCAAATCCCAACCAGGGGATGAAGAGGCCGAAGCTAGCGAGTGTGCACCCTGATCTCCGGCCCGTGCCGAAAGGCGTCGGCAAGACGACGCTCGCGGGGACGCGTGCCGCGGCGCGCACCGTGATCCGCTACCGCAATGGCGTACTTAACGGAAAAGGGGCAAGTCTGCTGGACGGTTATATGGAAGACCTGGCGACCGACCGCATTTATCGCTTGATGATTGCGCAACGGGTGCGGCATAAGGTCAAAGCCGCAGGCGAGAATGGAAAGATTGTCGAACACTCGCCGGTGCTGGTCACGCGATTGTTCGATGAGGAACTGGCAAAGATCCAGCGCGATTTACCGGCAGAGATTGACCGCAAGGCGGCGGCAACTCTTCCTGAGGCCCGACGGATCGCGGAGGAGATGATTGTGCAAGGACAGCACTCGCCGATCTAAGCGAGACGTGATTTCGCAAACGCGAATGATCCGTTACCACCGTCACCTGCGGACTTCCGGGCTGGTTTGCTATCGTCTAAGTTGAAACTAAATTGTTTTCCCCTCTCCCGTTTTCTCACGGTGTACTCTGTGTTTGCTCTTAGTGAGATCGCGTGCACGAAACTGAAAAACTACAGCCGGAATTGCAGGAACTTCTGCAAAAGCCGATTCGCGATTTGGGCCTGAAGATTGAGGGCTCGCCCCTCGAACGCCTGGTACAGCAGTTGTATCGCGAACTGGCAAGCAAGAAACTGACGAAGTTTCACCCCGCGTGCTATCTCACCGACGAGTGGGGTTGCCCGTCGGGAGAGCCCGTCATTGGAATCCCTTTTTATCTTGCGCATCCCGACCTGGCTCACCTGGAAAGGGAGACCAATGATCTCGAGGACTCGCGCGAAATCATGATGTACCTGCGGCATGAGGCCGGTCACGCCTTTAACTACGCATACAAGCTTCATAAGACTGCGGAGTGGAAACAACTGTTCGGTCCGTTTCGCCGGCCGTATCACGACAATTACCGTCCCGTCCCGTTCTCGCGCAACTACGTTCGCTACCTGCCAGGATGGTATGCCCAAAAGCATCCTGATGAAGATTTTGCCGAAACCTTCGCCGTATGGCTGACGCCACGGTCGGCTTGGCGCAAGCGCTACCGCGGATGGGGTGCGATGGCGAAGCTGCGATACATGGACCGGATCGCCCGCGAGTTGGGGAGCACCGATCCGCTGCGCCGGCGCGGGCACACCGATCTCACCGTGGACGAGATGGAGGTGACGGTCGCCGAATTCTACCGGCGCAACGGCCAGGGGATGCCGCTTGAGGACCTGGCGCTCGACACCGATCTGCGAGACATCTTCGATGCCTCTAGGCGGCGCAAGAGTGCGCGTCCGGCGCAGACGTTTTTGCACGAGCACCGCAAAACGGTGGTCGACAAAGTCACATACTGGACAGGCGCGCAGCGACCCTTGATCAAGCAATTGGTCGAGTCGATCGAGAAGAAAGTCGCAGACCTCCGGCTGTTTGCGGACGCGAGACGGGAATCCGAACACCTCATCCAGATCACGGTGTACGCGACCGCGCTGGCCATGAATTACATGACGAGAGGAAAATTCGTGCAGCCATGAGTGCGGTCCATCACGGCAGAAACATGCGCTCAAGGCAGATAATGTCAGGGAAAGGCTGGAGGCCGAAATGATCGGCGCAAAGCTGAAAATCGCGGTGCTCTACGACGTCTGGGGAGAGGAAGAGACCCCGGAGGTTGTGGAGGAAAAAACTCCCGCGAAGAAGAAAAAGAAACCGAAAAGCAAGACCAGGCGAGAGAAAGAAGACCGGGAAGAGATTTTCGAAGCGCTGGAAAAGCTCGGCCACGAGCCTTTCTATCAGGTGCTTGATGGCACACCCCCTTGTCTGACCTCATTGGCCAAGTGCGGGGCCGACCTGGTGTTCAATCTCACTGAATCCTATGCCGGCGATGACACCAAAGAGATGAACGTAGCGGCGTACATGGACCTGATGGACATCCGCTACACGGGTGGCGGCCCGCATGCGCATTTTCTGGCGCAGGACAAGGCCACCGCCAAGAAGATGTTCGCTTTCCACGGCATCAAGACGCCGTTTTTCGCGACTGCCTATCGCGGGCGCATCGAGCACGCGCATGATGTTGAGTTCCCGCTGATTGTGAAGCCGGTTTGGGAAGATGGTTCCATCGGAATCAACGCTGATGCTGTGGTCAACAGCGTCAAGGAACTGATGCAGCGGGTCGAGTACATTCAGAACGAATTCGATTCGCCGGCGCTGATCGAGGAGTACATCGAAGGGCGCGAGATCTATGCGGCCATTCTGGGCAGCTATGAGACGGCGCAGCCGCTGCCGCTGGTGGAGTTGGATCTTTCACGCCTGCCGGAAGGCACACCCAAGATCGCCAGCCACGATGTGAAGTTTGAGAAAGACACGCCCAGCTACAAGCTCACCAAATCGCACCTCGTGACGGACCTCGATGAAGAAACCGTGGCCAAGTTGCAGAAAAAGGGATTGGCGGCATATCAGGCCGTAAAGTTGCGTGACTACGGACGGATTGACATGCGGCTTACGCCCAAGGGCGAAGTGTACGTCATTGAAGCCAATCCCAACCCGTGGCTGTCGAGCAAACAGGAATTTATGATGGCGGCCAAAGCGTCGGGCCGGTCCTACACTGACTTGATCGGTGAAATTGTCGAGCTGGCCATGGCCCGATACTCGGCGCCGGCATCCAGGACCGAAGGCGCGTCCTAAGATCGGTTCCGGGACCTTCACCGTCACCCCTTGAGGTGCTCAGAGCATAAGTAGGTTTGTCATTCTGAGCGCAAGCGAAGGACCTTGTCCTGAGATTCATATGCATAGATCCTTCGAGGCCTGAAAGCGTCTCAGGGTGACAAGTCAAATGGCAAACAAAAAGCCCCGGAGGCGTCCGGCCTCCGGGGGCATGGTGGAGGTCTCAAAGTCTTTACGCTTCCGCCGCAGCACTTGGGACCATCCACCGGGGCTGGGGCGGGTTCTTGGGAAGAATGTCCAGATAGATCACGGCATACCGGAAAGCGACGACGGCTGCGGTCACCACTGCGAAGGTGGCTGCAAACTCCGTCCACTTGGGGACGTAATAAACACCTGAACTGGCCTGCAGCCCGGTGATGGAAACGTTCAGCCGGTTAGCCATGAACCCCATCACGATGAGGACGCAGGTCCAGTACAGGCGTTGCGGGTTGTTGCGCACCTTCTTCATGTTTAGCAGGACAAAAGGTGCAACTACCATCAACCCGATTTCCAGCCAGAATGAAAGCGTTTCCTCACGCCACATCCACAGGTAAGCAGTGGCATCCCGATTGATCAGATCCACGGCCCGGAATACGCCATACAGAGCAAGCAGCGGGATCATGACCTTGCTAACCTCGGTGGAGAGGCTCAAATCTACCTTTACGTTGAGGGAACGCACACAGAGGTAGAGCGCCATGATGGTGACTGCCAACCCGGCAGGAATCGCCGAGAGATAGAACATAGTGGTGAGGTACGGGCTATACCAGAGTGGATCCAGCTTGCCCTTGGTGATCAGGTAGAGCCCTCCGAGGAACGATTGATGCATGGAGGAAAGGAGCGTGCCGGCGAGTACCAAGGCGATGAGAATGCTGTGGTGCCAGCGCAGGTACAGTTCCCGCACGCTGACCCAGGGAATCTTCTCGACCAGTGCAGGCGAGAATTCGAACACCAGTACGGTGGTGTAGAGCATCACGCACCAGGACACCTCAAACAGCACGGAGTGGCGGTTCCACATCACGATGGGGTGCCAGATCCGCCAGGGCAGGCCCAGTTCGTACATCATGCCGACGATCACGGTCAAATAGCCGAGAAACGAAATCAGCACCGAGGTGCGCAGAATGGGGCGATAGCGTTCGAACCCCAGGAGGTACACGGAGGCCGCGATGGCAAACCCGCCGGCCGACAGCCCCACTCCACACAGCGTGCCTAGTCCTACCCAGAGGCCCCAAGGCTGGGGGTCGGTGAGGTTGGTGGCGGCCTGGAAGCCGAGCGCGAACCGGGCGTAGGTGGCATAGACACCGGCGGCAAAGATCAACGCCACAATGGTGCGCCACAGACTGATTCTTGGGAATCGGGTGCTGGTCATGGCTAGCTCCTTTCCTTCTCAGACTTCTCGCGGGCTTCGGCCAGCGCCACCTCGGCGCGGCGCTGGGTGATCCAGTAGACCCCGGAAAGCAGGGCACCGCCCACCAGGATCACAGTAGGTCCATCACTCAGCGCGCTGGCGGTGAGTACCGGCATGGGTTGCTTAGGCGCCGCAACAAAACCTAGCTTCTCGAACGGAACATCCGAGATGAAGAATACAGAAGTGCCGCCGGCTTCCTCGCTGCCGTAAATGTGCCGCACATACTTGGAGTCGCCCAGGATGCGGCGCTCAGCTTCGTCGAGAATCTCTTCGCGGGTACCTGAGATCGAAGCCTGCACCGGGCAAGCCTCAACGCAGGCGGGCGGCTGACCTTGTGCCTGGCGTGCGGCACACATGTCGCACTTCTTGACGTAGGGCACCAACTTCGTCCACTCGTATTTCGGCACATTGAACGGGCACGCCACCAGACAGTAGCGGCAGCCGATGCACTTCGACGCGTCGTAGATCACAGGACCATTGGCTGTTTTCTGCAGCGCGCCTACCAGGCAAGCCGAAGCGCATGCAGGGTCCTGACAGTGCATGCACATGCGCCGCACGAAGCGGTCGCCGCGCTCCTCCACCACGGTGAACGCCATGGTTGAGAGCTTGGCTTCGGTTTCCGGGGGGAATCCGTGGATCTGTTTGCAGGCTTGTTCGCAGTTGCGGCAGCCGATGCACTTGGTGATGTCGATCAGGATTGCTTTGGTATTGGCCACGACGTCCTCTCCTTTCTCGTCCGTCAAGACTGGCTACGACAGAAAGAACTCTTTCACTACCTTCCGGCGTACTTCAGGGGCCAGCCGTGAAAGCAAACCCTTAATGGGGAGGCCTCCATCCTGTGCCAGGGCTGGTGACAGCTGCGACAGATTGGCATTCAAACGGGTCACATTGTTTTGCATCCACGGTGCCACCATTGGGCCTTGCACCAGGTTCTTTTGGTTGATGGCAAGGTCCGGCGACTTCACCAGGGCAATCCAGCCGTCCTTGTAAGGATCTTGAGTGATGAGGTCGGGGTCGCGCAGCGCATCACTGTTGATGCCTGTCACCACCCCCTCGACCGGAGAGACCAGCTCGATGGTGGTATCTCGCACCCGCACCTTGAAGGC
>JAIQFW010000193.1 GCA_020073105.1 Terriglobia bacterium | reverse complement strand
AATCCAGCTCACCAGTATGAATTAGTTGTCCGTTGCGTATTAGTCTCACCAGCGAACTTCGTTTGATTATACCTTCCAGTACGTAGCAACCCGCTACAGCACCTACCCTGGAAATGCGGAATACCTCCCGGATTTCCACCAAACCGGTGATATTTTCTTTGCGCTCAGGCGCCATCATTCCCGATAGGGCCGCCTTGATTTCATCCACCGCCTCATAAATAATGCTGTAGTAACGTACGTCCACGCCAGTCGACGCGAATAGCGAGGAAGGGCGACGCCGCTGGATGCTTTATCGCTACGTAGTACATCCCGGGTTGAACGGCCTTGAACGTGGCTTGGCCGTTGGCACCTGTAGTGATGATGGTGACCGTCTTACCCTCATCTGCGGTCAGCCCTGCATAGGTGCTCAACTCAATCTTGAGGCCGGGAAGCGGTTTCCCGTTGTCTGAGACTTCGACGACAAATCTCTGGCCGACGTCGAGCGGAGTAAAAGCATTAGAACAAGCAAACCCGGGCAAGCGAGCTAGTAATAGGAATAGAAGGCCAAAGAAAATTCTGGGCGCCATTTCACTTGGTATGCGGCGGATGCCAATGGCCCTCACCCTTTCCACTCCTCCATCATTTTGGTGAAATCCTTGAACAGGTAATGCGAATCGTGCGGCCCGGGCGAAGCCTCGGGGTGATACTGCACGCTGAACAGCGGCAGATTCCTGTGGCGCATGCCCTCCAGCGTGTTGTCGTTCAGATCCATGTGGGTCAACTCGACTTCGCTTTGTGCCAACGAATCGGGATCGACGGCGAAATTGTGGTTGTGCGCGGTGATTTCGACCTTACCGCTATGGAGCTGCTTCACCGGATGATTTCCGCCGTGGTGGCCGAATTTCAGCTTGTATGTCTTTCCGCCCAGCGCAATTCCCGTGAGCTGGTGCCCCAAACAGATCCCGAAGATCGGCTGACGTCCCATCAAGCGGCGAATGTTGTCCACCGCGTAGGTACAGGGCTCGGGATCGCCCGGGCCGTTCGAGAGAAATACACCGTCGGGCTTTAGCGCGATCACATCTTCGGCCTGGGTCTGCGCGGGCACGACGGTGACTTTGCAGCCCTCGCCGCGCAGCTTGCGTAGGATGTTCTGCTTGATGCCGTAGTCGTAGGCGACCACATGGAAGCGTGGTGGTACGTCCTTGACGCCCACCACCGCAACGGGCTCATGGGAGCGCTCACCGACTTCCCAGACGTAGGGATGCTTGGTGGTGACGACCTTGGCCAAATCGGTTCCGTCCATCTTGGGAATGGAGCAGGCCTTGGCGACCAGTTTTTCGGTATCGGCTTCGAGTGTCGAAATCACGCCGCGCATCACGCCGTGATCGCGCAAGTGACGGACGAGCGCGCGGGTGTCAATGTCAGCGAGAACCGGAATCTTGAATCCTTCAAGGTACTCTTCCGCGACCTGCTGGGAGCGCCAGTTGGAACTCACGCGGGAGAACTCGCGAACGATCAGGCCTTCAATGTAGGGACGGGTGGCTTCGTTGTCGTCAGAATTGGTGCCGTAGTTGCCGATTTCAGGATTGGTAAGAACGACAATTTGGCCGGCGTAGGAGGGATCGGTGAAAATTTCCTGATAGCCGGTGATGGAAGTATTGAAAACTACTTCCCCGTAACACTCGCCTTTTGCTCCGTAGCCTTTGCCTCGGAAGACCCTGCCGTCTTCCAGCGCAAGGATCGCTTGCATTCTGTCTCCGGGGGAGTGGATTTTGTAGATTTTAGCAGGGAAGATGAAATCGGCCAAGGAATCTCTGAAGAAGAGGAAATTCTTCACCGCAGAGGCCGCTGAGGTCTTAAAGATGCTCAAACTCGCGGGCGGGGGTGCCCGCGCTGCGCATTTGTTACCGCACCCTTCCCATCCGATCCACGGGCCAGTAACCAAAGACCGCTTTACCGTAGATGAAGCTCTGCTCCACCGGGCCAAAATCGCGGCTGTCATTCGACAGGCTGCGGTGATCGCCGAGCACAAAATAGGAGCCGGGAGGGACCACAATTTCCGGATAGGAACGCTGGTCTTCGTAGGCCCGGGGCACGTAATCTTCGTCCAGCAGTACGCCGTTGACGGACACCCGCCCGGCCTCGATCTGAACATGATCACCTGCCACGCCGATCACTCGCTTGATAAAGCTCTTCGAGGGATCGCGAGGGTAGCGGAACACTACAATGTCGCCGCGCTCAATCGGTTCCCAACGGTAAACGAATTTGTTAACGAAGATACGCTCCTGGTCTTCCAGCGAAGGCATCATGCTTGTGCCTTCGACCTTCACCGGCTGGTACAGGAAGATGATGATGAAACAGGAGATGACGAGCGAGATCACCAAGTCGCGCAGCCACACCGAGAGCATCAGGCTCCGCATCGGCGGCGACACACTCCCGTTGGTATGGCTCACGACGCTGGCAGGCTTGGCTTCTTCAGGCATCTTCACGTCCAATTCTATACGGACTAGATGAATTGGGAGTGAGGGGAACCGAATATCACATGGAGTTCGGGGAGCCGGGCGGCTTTTCGCCGTCTTGGCAATTCAGGGTACAATATCCAGGCTGAGGACTTATGTTGAAGCGTGGATTGGTGCTGGCCTTTCTTTTTCTGATTATTCTTACAGTTTCTGCGCCCTGGGCTACGTCCCAGCAGGAGGGTGAGGTTCCGGCGTACAACGCGGGCCCGCCGCCGAAGGGCACCAAGCTTCCCCCGATTCTGACCAAAGATCAGTTATGGGGTGACAATGCTCAGTTCTCGTATCAGACCCGGGCCTACGAGTTGGCTGCCAAGATTCCGGCCGTGCTGCATCAGCAGCCGTGTTATTGCTACTGCGACCGGATGGGGCATAACAGTTTGCATAGTTGCTTTGAGAACGCTCACGGCGCCCGCTGCGATATCTGTTTGAAGGAGCTGTACTACTCGTATGCACAGTATCGCAAAGGCAGGACAGCCACTCAGATCCGCAAGGGGATCATCGCGGGCGAGTGGCGCAAGGTGGACCTGGAGACGGCTGCGACCGTCACCGAGTAGGCGCGGGCACCTGAGTTGACGCGCATCCCAGGACACGTATAACCTGCAGCATCGACCCCGGGAATGTTTTCCACAGCCTCGGCCTAGGCTGGCAAAGATGTCGCGCCACTGTCTGGTCAGCGGATGCAAGGAAAGTTATCAGTAAGAGTTGAATGAATTGAACTCAAGTTAAAGACAAAGGACAGTTTACGAAGGTTACAGGAAGAGTCTTGCAAATGGCACAGAAGACCACACCCAAGAAGGCGGTCGCGGACGACCCGCGTTTTACACAGGCTGTGCAAAACTATGAGGCTGGGCTCCGCGCCATGCAGGAGCACAAGTTCGACAAGGCGAAGTCCTACTTGCTAAAGGTTGTTTCCGGTTCAAGCAAGGAACTGGCGGACCGCGCCCACGTTCATCTGAACGCCTGTACCCAGCAATTGGAACGCGTGACCCCGCAGTTCAAGAGTCTGGAAGAGCACTACGACTACGCAATCTCCCTGATGAATGTTGGCGACTATGTGGGCGCTCGGGAGCACCTCGACAAGCTTGCGAAGCAAGCTCCGAAGACCGACTACGTTGCCTATGGTTTGGCGGCCCTGGATTGTCTCACAGGTCATGTGGAGGATTCCCTGCGCCATCTCGACGAAGCCATCCGGGTCAACCCGGCGCTGCGTTTTCAGGCACGCAACGACTCTGATTTCCAGAACCTGGCGGAGGACCCGCGCTTCACCGAGTTGTTGTACCCCGATCCTGGAGGCGAGGTTCCCTCGGCGGGGGATTTGACCGAGGACCGCTAGGCGGCCTCATGAGCCCTTCCGCACACCTCAAGACATCTTCAACCGGTGACACGCGAGCCGGGAATGGTCTGCGCGTAGTTGCCATCGGGGGCGGTACCGGTCTCTCCACATTGCTGCAAGGCCTCCGCCATTACGTTACTACCGGCGCGGGTGCGGCCCTGGGCTCGCACGGACCTGTGATCCACGATCTTTGCGCCGTAGTCACAGTAAGCGATGACGGTGGCTCCAGCGGGCGTCTGCGGAAAGAACTTAAGATGCTGCCCCCAGGCGACATCCGCAACTGCATCGTGGCTCTTTCCGAAGATGAGGCGTTGATGTCGAAGCTGTTCCGCCATCGTTTCGAGAAGGGGTCCGGGCTTGAGGGTCACAGCTTTGGGAACCTTTTCCTGGCGGCCCTCACCTCCATCACCAAGGATTTCAGCGAAGCGGTCCGCTTGTCCTCGGAGATCCTTGCCACCCGCGGCCACATTCATCCGGCCACAACCTCCAACGTGGAACTCGAGGCCTTGATGGAGGATGGAACCCGGGTGCGAGGCGAAACCAAAATCACCGCCAGCAAAGGCAGAATTCACGAGCTGTTTCTGGTCCCGCCAGATGTCGAACCCCTGCCCCAAACCTTGCAGGCCATTGCTCACGCTGACCTCATCACAATAGGCCCTGGTTCCCTCTTCACTAGCCTAATCCCCAACTTGCTGGTTCGCGGGATTCCCCAGGCCATCGCCGCCTCTTCCGCGGTGAAGGTGTATGTCTGCAACCTGATGACGCAAGCGAATGAAAGTCTGGGACGCACCGCAGCCGACCACATACGGGCGCTCACCGTACATGCCGGCGGCCAGCTGTTTGACTATGCCCTGCTGAACAACCGGCAAGCTTCCTCCGCCTTGAGAGCCAAGTACGCGCTTGAGGGCGCCACCCAGGTTGTGGGGGACTGTGAAGCGATCCAGGAACTGGGGGTCACGCCGGTGCTGGGCAACTACCTGGACGAAGGCGAAGTGGCCCGCCACGCCACGGACCGCATCGCACACGATCTGCTGCAACTGGTGTCACGAGGTCACCAGGCGCAGGCAAAGCCACGAACTACCTAGTGCCCGTTGCACTCCCGTCTGTTCCCTGCGGTATATTGACGAAGATGCGGAAATCCCAGAAAAGCCATTCGGCCGCCGGCGGGAGCATCCTGCGTGTGGCCATCGCTATCCTGGCCGCGGGCAAAGGCACGCGCCTCAAGTCGAAACATCCCAAAGTTCTTCACGAAGTCGGCGGCAAGCCGCTATTGGCCCACGTGATTGCCGCGGCGACCGAGGTGGTGCCCACCCAAGACATTTACGCCATCATCGGCCACGAAGCGGAGCGGGTACGCAAAGCGGTAGCGCACACCGGCGTCAACTTCGTTCTGCAGACAGAACAGCGCGGCACGGGCCATGCTCTAATGGTCTGCCGCGAAGCACTTGCGCCCTACGACGTAGTACTGGTGCTCTCCGGCGACGCTCCCTTGATTAAGGCGGAAACGATCGCCAGGTTACGTGATTTCCACGCCGCGAAGAAGGCGGCCATGACCCTGCTCAGTGCCCAACTGCACGACCCTAGCGGATACGGGCGTGTGATCCGCAAAAGCCCCAAGAGTGACGAAGTGAAAGCCATCGTGGAAGAAAAGGCGGCCACCGCCACGCAGAAGAAGATGGGTGAGATCAACTCCGGGTTCTACGCCTTCTCCGTCCCGATTCTGTTTCGCTACATCGATCGGCTCCGGACCGACAACCATCATGGCGAGTTCTATCTGACGGACATGGCGAGTGTGTTGCAAAAAGCAAAACAGCGGGTTGTGGCGATAGTCGCATCTGATCCGCACGAGATTCTGGGCAGCAATACGCGGGCGGAACTCGTAGATCTCGACCATCGGCTTCGCCTGGCCAAAAGCCTGCAACTCATCGATAACGGCGTCACCATCTTTTATCCCCACACCTGCGTCATCGACAGCGGTGTGGAAGTGGGCGCAGACACCGTCATTGAACCTTTCGTGCAACTTCTCGGAAACACTCGTGTCGGCAGCGATTGCCGCATCCGTTCCTACAGCGTGATTCGCAACACGGTGATCGGAGATCGCGTGAGTGTTCTTCCCGGCTGTGTCATGGATGACTCGGAGGTAAAAGCGGAAGCGATCGTCGGCCCCTACTCGCGACTGCGCCCCGGAAGTGAGATTGGCGAAGGTGCACATCTGGGAAATTTCGTAGAGACTAAGAAAACTCGCCTGGGCAAGGGTTCCAAGGCCAATCATCTGACCTATCTTGGGGACACGGAAGTCGGCGAAGGCGTAAACGTCGGGGCGGGCACCATTACCTGCAACTATGACGGGGTAAGCAAACACAAGACTGTGATCGAGGATGGAGTATTCGTCGGCAGCGACACCATCTTGATTGCCCCCGTCCGCGTGGGCAAGGGTTCTTACATCGCGGCTGCGTCATGCATAACCGACGATGTGCCTGCGGATTCGTTGGCCATAGCCCGCACCCAGCAGACGGTGAAGGAAGGCTGGGCGAAGGAAAAACGCGAAGCGCGGGCCAAGGACGCAAAGGCGAAATGAGTTCTAAGCCTGGGCGGCGCCGCTCAGCGCTGCGATCGCTTCATCAATTGTGGGGAAAATCAGGAAGAGCGATTCGGTCTTGGTGATCTCAAACAACCGGAATACGCGCTCATTGACTCCGCTCAGGGCCACGCGTCGTCCTGCCTTCTGCCGCGACACGCAGGCGCTCACCAGCGATCCCAGACCGGAAGAATCGACATACGGAACCTCCGTCAGGTCGAGGATCACGCTCTCGGCGTTTTCCTCCCGGCGGACGGCATGCAGAAAGGGCAGGACATTTTCCATAGTGAGTGGGCCGTGTAGACACAGAACACCCGGTCCGCCCCCTTGGCCCAATCGTTCCACGGTCAACGGATTCGTGGCCATCGGCAGATTCTAGGGCAGGCGAGCGTCAGCGAGCAAGCGATACCTGCCTCGAGAGTCCTGCTGAAGGGATGTTTTCCACGCTTCATCGCATTGCCGGATAGGCCGCGCAGACCGGACCGGCGGTGACGGGCGGGCCATTCAGGGCCGGGGTAACCCGGATCACCGCGTCTTCATTAGAGCAGAAGCCGCGGACACCGCTTTTGTTGAACCCGGATGGCGCTCCGCCGATGGTGTAACCAGTATTGACTCCGCCGCTGGTGGTGACACTCTGCGCGAAATAATACCCGGCTTTGGCATTACCCGCAGTGGTGGCCTGCGCCACCACCCAGTCGAGCAGACAAGCGTTCGCTGAACTCGGAGTTGTGCAGCCGGTTGAGGCCCCGGGTCCGAGAGCCGCAATGGTCGGGGCATAACCCACCTGTGGGAAAATCGACTGGTAGGAGACTTGAGCGGTGTTCAAGGTGCGAATGGTGTTGACCGCTGAGGCTTCGTCAGCCGAGATCTTGGCCTGGATCAGACTGGGGATCGCGACGGCCGCGATAATCAGAATGATCGTGATCACGATCAACAACTCAATCAAGGTGAATCCCCCATTTTTCCGCATTCCTTCCTCCCACTTCCCGGAACGCGGCGGGCGGCAGACCTTGCAGGCAAACGCCCCGATATTGTGACAGGAACTCTGAGCGGTTGATCGACGACGGGTGCCCGATCCCTACTTCTTGCGCTGCCGGATTCGGACTTCAAAGCTGACTACGCCGTTATAGTCGCGGATGCCTACGATGGACAGGTTCTTGGTGATGTTGTATTCACCCTGAATGATCTGCTGGGAGGTTTGGGCCACGTTGGTGGTGTAGGTGAGGGTTAGATTGTCCCGGACCTGTTGCTCGATGGTGACTGCTGGCAACGGCGTGGTCTGAGTCGGCGTGGTTTCGCTGCTGATCCCCTGAGGATTGATCTTGATGTGGCTGATGCCAAACAATCGTTGGGCGCGGTTACTCATGGCAGAGTTCAAGGCCTCGGCCAACACCGCGCTCGACGTGGAGACCAATCGCAAGCTCAGCACCCTCCTGTCGGACAAGCTGGGGGCGGCGCGAATCCGTGAGCAGGGCGAGATGAACGTCGTCAAGGTCAT
>JAIQFW010000192.1 GCA_020073105.1 Terriglobia bacterium | reverse complement strand
GAAGGGAGCGGCTTGCAGCGGTTGCGGTGCGGCATACACCGGATAGTTGGCGAAAAATCGCGATTTCACCCATTGACTTCTATCGAGTTGTGCGGTGCGTCTGGCCCTCTTCCGTTCCTCCCGCTCCCATTGGCGAGGATGGACGATGCGTAGATGCTCGTCCCACTCCTTGTGGATCGCCGCTTTCGCATCTGGTGAGAGCAGTTGTGTTTTGAATTTCATCTTGCAGAGCGAACAGTAACACTCTGGCCGTGGTCCGCGAGTGGAGCGTAAGAATGGGGATGGCATCGACGCTAGTTTCGCACAGTCAATTGGCGTAACATCGCCATTACACCAACAACCGAGTGGTCGGTCGTTAGTGTAATCGCCTTCCATGAGAAGGCCGGTCGGAGTCAAGTGGGTTCATTTGTTTTTTCGTTAGACAAGGTTTTTTCTCCCACCGAGTTGCTACCACTGTCGCCACCCTTCCATCCGCACTCTTGGTGAGCGATTTTGTTTCGCTCGGTGCCAGTTGGGTGTTCTCGTTTCAGCCGGTGCTGCCACCTGATTATCGACCTCTTTCCGTCTCACGACGGAAGTGGGCCAGGCGATTAACGCAGTCACCGGAACTCGGCGCTTGGGCTTTTGCTTTTCCTTTCTAAAGAATGGTTTGGCTTTATGCAGCCGCCGGCATCGCTGTCTGGTTGCGCAACGGTTCGTAAATCTCTCCACTCACCCACAAGTGATGCAGCAGGACGGCTAACTTTCGTGCCACGGCAATAATGGCGCGTTTCTTCCCGCTCTTGCCGCCACGTTCGGCCAGCTTCAAACCCCAGCGTCGCAGGTCGCTGTCCGCGCCAAACGGCCCCAGAATGTGATGCGCCCCCTGCACCAGCAGCGTTCGCAGATACGGATCGCCTTCCTTGCTGATGTGCATCTGCGGCTCGCTCTGCCCCGAGTTCCTGCGTCCAGGCTGCAGCCCCAGGTAGCAACCCACGTCCCGACTTTTGCGAAAGCGATGCGCGTCTTCCAGTGTCAGCAAAAAGGTCAGAGCGATCAGCGTGCCCACTCCCTTCACCTGCTTCAGTCGCGCCACCTGCGGATAGCGCTGCTCCACCAATTGCTCGATCCCTTCGTTGTACTCGCCGATGCGTTCACTCAACGACTCGATCCCCGCCAGCAACGGCTCCAGTGCCTTTTGCAGTTCCGGACTCAGGACCTCCGCTTTCTCCGGATTCATATTGCGCACGTTGCATCCGCGCAGCCGTTCTCCGTAGCTCTTGGCCAATCCGCGCGCCGTGTTGACCAGCGCCGTTCGTGCTCGCACCAGTCCCGCTCGCGCCCGGATCACGGTCAGATCCGCTTGCGCCCTCGCGCTGCGATGCTTCACCGGACACAGCAACTGCGGATCGATCCTGGCCAACCGTGCTAGCGTCTGCGCATCCAGACGATCGTCTTTCTTCCGGCTCTCCCCGATCAAACGCACGTTGCGGGCATGCGCCACGATCACTTCGTGCCCCAACTCGCTCAGCAAGCGGCTCACCCACGGAGAATGCGTCCCTGTTTCCAGCGCGATCCGGCTGCGCGGCATCCCACCAAACACTTCCTTCATCGCCTTCGGAGTCGTGCTCACTCGTTGCTCCAACCGCACGCTCCCAGCTTCATCCAGCACGCAATACCAACTCGAACGATCGCCCAGATCGAAGCCGATCGTCAGCTTCTGTTCGGAAAAATTCCTGATCTGCTTCGTCGCTACAGTGCTAATCTTCTTCATTGCCGGTCTCCTTTATCTCTTGCGCTTCGAGCGCGTCGATAACTTGGGAGCCTACAGCATCCCGTCGGAGACCGGCCTTCTCATCCCATCTGTTTGCGTTAAAGTGGTCGGTATCCTCGTTGTCACTCAACTAGCCCCGAGTCGCCGGGGCCCGAGGCGATTTCTGCCGGGATCAGAAGTGTGCCTTGCTAAGTGTTGCTGCGGAGACTTCACAGATCAGAGGCGATAGCGGGCCGGTTCTAGTTGGATGGTTTCTGTACTCCCAGCAGAGGGGCGGGGTTCATGCAGGCCTCGACCAAATCTAGTCGTCCGTCGTGGTTGACGTCCCCCAAGATTGGCCCGTAATGAAAGAGAGGTGGAAAGTTTCCACAAACTGCCAAAAAATCAATAGGGGATTGAAACGAGCCGTCCCCGTTCCCAAGCATCACCTGAAGCCCGTCACCCATGTCCACCAAATCCAGCTTGCCGTCCCCATTAAAATCACCGAGGGCTGCGCTCACAATGCCCGAGCCCGCATCGGGACAGCCACCCTGATGAAACGTACCGTCGCCTGCGCCCAGCAAAACACAAGCATCTGTAATCAGGTCTGCCCTACCATCTCCATTGACATCTGCAATTAGCAGGCCTTGTCCTCCGTGGCTTGTCAGGTAGTCAACTCCGTTTTGAAAGGTTCCATCCATGTTTTGCAGATAGACAGCTACCGCTGCTGAACCAGAGAACCTGTCAGTCCCACTTATGGCAATGTCCAGCCTGCCGTCCCCGTTGAAGTCACCAAACAGGGAGAGTCCGACGAAGCTCAAAAGGGCTGAAGGATTGATGTCCACATTCGCTTGAGTGAACGTGCCATCTCCGTTTCCCAGATAAACCCCAAGTCCAGGGAAGCCTTGATCGTTGTTCGTGCCGGTTGCGTCCAGCTTCCCGTCTTGGTTCAGATCGGCAAAGGAAGTGAAGTAGGTAGAGTAAAAGAACGGCAGGTCGGTGAATGTGCCATCACCATTATTGAGCATGATTAACGTCCCGCTGCTGCTGCCTTGATACCAGTAGGCTGCCAAGTCAAGACGGCCATCGCCATTAAAGTCCCCCGTCGTGATTCCGTTAAATCCAAGTTGCGAAAGGTCTGGGAAATCCGTCTCGATCGGAACCTGGAAGGTGCCATCCCCTTTTCCAAGAGACAGAGAGGCTGTCCAAAGATGGTTGTATTGCTGGCATGCCACAATATCGAGCTTGCCATCGTTGTTGAAATCGCCGGTAGCTACCCCAGCGTACTGGGGAGCGTTGAAGTGCGAATCCAATCCCATTCTCACTCTTTTCGCAGGATCCCGGACAGGGAAGAAAATGACATTGGAAGCGATGCTGCCGGGATTCAGAACCGTCACCGAGGCGGTGCGCGGTTGTCGCACAAATTGCGCCAGAACGTCCGCCTTTAGTGTGCTGCTGGAAACAAATCTGGTCCGCAGGGGCACACCGTCAGCAACAACAATCGCTCCATTAACGAAGCCAGTCCCACGAACAGTAAGGACGAACGCCGAGTGGCCCGGCTCGACGCTTGCCGGGATCAAAGGTTGATAGAGCAGCGCCACTGAGTTGGGCTGGGCCAGCACGCTGATCGCAGAGAAGGCAAGACTCAGGAGGAACACGCGAGCGTATTTCATGGCGTTCTTTCGTGTCTGAGGAATTGAGACGGGGCCCGCCTGGGGCACCCGAAGGTAGGGCCGTCGCGTCCAACAAAGCATTGTACGCCTGTGCGGTGGGAGAACACGCGGAGTATTGCAGGCTCTTTACCAGCCCCGATTGACCGGACCATTGTTGAAATATCCCGATTTCACTCATTGACCTTGGGTTGTGAGTGTAATCGCCTGTGTCTGTTGAAAAAACTCTGGTTTGCCAAGCTGTTTTCCGGCCTGATTCCCCGATTGTTGTTTCGGGACTTTCTCGATCCCGCGTTTACGCGGTCGCCAGTTTGGGTGTGGGCTTACTGCTCAGGAACCGCACCAGCCGTTTCAAGTTCTGCACCGTTGCCGCCAGGTAGAACTGCTCACGCACGAAGCGCATCCTGCGTAGCCTCAGCCGGCGTAGTCCGATGTAATTCTTCAGTTCTGCGAAGAGTGCTTCCACCTTCCGCCGAGCGCGCTGCGAGATTGCAAACGCTGGTGTCTGGGCGAGGGCATGGGCACGCTGCCGTGCTGGCTCACAGGTGTGGATGGCCAAGGTCCGATACTTGCCTCGCGTGCAGCGGCTCTTTTGTAAGCAGTCGCGACAGCGTTTCACCGTCGAGTGATAAACGTGAGTGCGGTTGCGCGCATTGATGCCGATGTACTTCAGGATTTTGCCTACCGGGCAGAGATAGCAGTTCTCCTCGGGTATGTAGGTGAACTGGTCGATGCCATAGAGATCCGTCGGCCCATTGGGATTTTCTTTCACCCGGATATAAGCAGCGATACCGCGGTCATCGAGCCACTGCAGAAGCTCGCCGTTGCCATAGGTCGTGTCCGCCGCAAGAGTTTGCGGCAGGGAGCCGTGCCGTTTCACGATATCGTTCAATCATGTCTCGGGCCGCTACACTTTCCTGACTGAGTCGTGCCGGCGTAGCTTGCACGCCCACGATGACGCAACTGGCGTTATCGACTAGATAGTTGTCGTAATAGCCGAGCCGCGCTGGACCGCCTTTGGTCGCGTAGGTCGAATCCGGGTCGGTAGTCGAGACTTTCTCTTGCTGCGGAACAGGAGGTTCGACGGGTTCTCCCGCTCCAATTCGGCTAAATACTCGCGCACCGTGTGGTTCACCTTAGCCACTTCCGCCAGTCGCTCGCGGGGCACGCGGCTGTGATGATCGGCATTGGCCTGGATGAAACTGCCGTCCACCGACATGTGCTCGCCCTTCACCAATCCGGCTTCCACGCAACGGGCGACGATCTCCTCAAACAGTTCCTGAAACAGATTCGATTCCTGGAATCGTCCGAACGAGAGTGGTGCCCCATCATGAGCCACAGGCCTCCGAGGGTGGAGATAAACAGCAGCATCCGCAAACCTCTGGCCTGCTTATAACGTGAACGTCGCACCGCCACAAGCATCAACTGAGGGACTTTTTCAACAGACACGCCTGATTGCAACAGTTATTTCTGAGATAGCCCGTCAGCGAGGGACAATCGCCAACTTATCGATGGAGAGGTTAAGCCTCCTCTTGGAGAATGACGGCGTCAATTTGCCGCCAGGAACCAGTTCTCGATCTCGAGCCAAGGCCAGATCACCTTTGCTCTGGGCCAGACATTTTCCCGGCAACGGCACGATCACGAGAGTGGGACTGAGTGCTCCTACCGCTGATCAGGGTAGGTTGGGATTTACTTACAAATTGTTGACTTCGTTGTGACATTGGGTCGGAGCACTCCTCCTAGAGTTGGTGTGGATTTCATAGTCTCGCACTAGGGGGCTGGTCGGGGCGCGACCCGTTCGGATTTAAGAACTAAAGAAACGACGAGGATCAGAATCAAATGAAAGAAGTATGGGCATCGAGACAAACAGTGAAGTTAAAGAAGAGTACTCATCTGCGGTTCGGCATTCTGACAGCAATCCTTCTGACGAGTGGCGCCTGGGCGCAAACCAAGAGTCCCGAAGCCATTGCGATTCTGAAGTTCTATGACGCGGCCCAAGGCATTTCGTTTCCCGTGGCGGCCGCGCCGACCGACGTCCTTTTCGATGGCAGTAGCCTCTGGGTGGCGAGCGGCCCGAGCCACTCGATCAAGAAACTGCGCGCCAGCGACGGAGCGACATTGGGCACTTTCTCGACTCCCGACCTTGCCAACAGCATTGCATTTGATGGAGCGAACATCTGGCTGACGAACTCGCACCAGGGCAGTGTCAGCAAAATGCGCGCCAGCGATGGCGCGATACTCGGCACCTTCCCTGCCGGGACCACTCCCTTCGGTCTAGCGTTCGATGGAGTGAACATCTGGGTGTCGAATGTTCTGGGCAACACGGTTACCAAACTGCGCGCGGGTGATGGCGCCAATCAGGGCACGTTCCAGACTGGCCTCGCTCCGACAGGCGTGGCATTCGACGGAGCCAATATCTGGATAGCCAATAACCTCGACCGTACGGTCACCAAGCTGCGCGCCCGAGACGGAGCAAATCTGGGAACTTTCCCCACCGGACCGTTCCCGAGAAAACTGGCGTTTGATGGCGTCAGCATCTGGGTAACGAACGGCGGCAGCAATACCGTCACGAAGTTGCGGGCCAGCGACGGTTTGAACCAGGGCACGTTTACGGTGGGCAACAACCCTCTAGACGTGGCCTTCGACGGCACCAGTGTGTGGGTGGCGAATTCTGTGGACAACACCGTGACCCGACTGCGCACAAAGGACGGTCACAATCTGGGAACTTTTCCGACCGGAATTCTCCCCAGTGGTGTGGCCTTTGATGGGGCGAACATCTGGGTGACAAATCAGAACGACAATACCATCTCAAAGCTGTAAAAACAAAATGGGCAATTGCCGTACATCTCCAGCCCGGCGAGGCGCCCAAGCTGCAATAGTGCCGTGCCGACCCCGCCTGCTGCCCCGTGAATCAACACGCGCTGGCCCGATCTGACCTTTGCGGAACGATGCAGCATTTGGTATGCAGTGATGTAGTTCAAGATGAGGCTGACGGCCTCGACGGCGTCCAACCCGGATGGCACCGGAACCAGTTCGCGTTGCGGCAACTCCGCGTATGCACCGCTGATTGGCATCGCAGCAACGATCTGGCCGGTTTCGATTCCAGAAACGCCGTCGCCGAGCCGATCCCCGACGCCGACCA
Source organism: Terriglobia bacterium (assembly GCA_020073105.1). Classification (GTDB taxonomy): domain Bacteria; phylum Acidobacteriota; class Terriglobia; order Terriglobales; family Acidobacteriaceae; genus JAIQFW01. Next base: position 1,389 of record JAIQFW010000192.1, on the reverse strand, counting down.
GATCCCAATCCGGCGTAAAGGGCACCGAGGGTGTCTCGGGGTGAACGCCCTCGCGGGCCATCAGGTCGGGCAAGGAGACACCTGCGGCCATCACTCTTACCCGCACTTCACCAGCCTGAGGCTCGGGACGCTCCTCTTCAACCACCTGCAATGCATCTGGTCCGCCGTAGTGGGTGACGATGATTCGCGTGTGTTTCACGAAAGGGCACCCCCCGGATTGGGGCCGGATTATGTGGGAAGCGTGTCACTGTGTCTGTGATCTGAATCACATTCCGTCATCAGGATGGTTTAGGAAGCTCGAATGGGCTGACCAGGCGTTTACAGATGATTATGCACTTGACACAGCAGCCCGTTTCTGCCATGATGTTCCCGTCCGCTGGAGATGGGAACCATGAACCTCTTAGACATCTACAAGGAACTGAACACCGCCGCAAAATGCCTCGCCTTCCTAGAGCATATGCGCTGGCCCGGCGGAGTCAAGTGTGTATCCTGTGAATCGGAGCGGATAACTGCGCTCGTCGCCAAAGGGAAGCGCAACAAGAAAACCGGCAAGGTCGGCCCCGACCGCCATCTCCTGCAGTGCAACGAGTGCCGCTTCCAGTTCACCGCCACCACGGGCACGATCTTCCACGACACCCACCTGCCGCTTGAGAAGTGGTTCCTCGCCATTGCCCTGATTACCGAATCAAAGAAGGGCATCTCCGCCGCACAATTGAGCCGTGCCTTGGGCATCCAATACCGCACCGCATGGTATCTGGCGCACCGCATCCGTAAGTCCATGGTGGAAGCCAACCCGCCCAAACTGACAGGCACAGTCGAACTGGATGAGACCTATATCGGCGGCAAGCAACGAGGCAGCAAGCGGAAACTCTTGAATAAAGAGGTGGTCATGGGAATCCGTGAGCGCCGTGGCGATCTGCGCCTTATCCACATTGAGAGCCCGACAGCGGAGAACCTCGGAGAGCAGATCAGGCAGCATGTTTCTCCCGACGTGAAACAGGTGATGACTGACGAATGGCCCGCGTACATCCCAGCCTTTATCTCCGCTGGCATCAAGGGCACGAAACACGAAACCATCCGGCACAGGGACAAGATCTACGTGCGCGGCAACGTGCACACTAACACCGTTGAATCCGCGTTCTCGCTATTTAAGCGCGGCCTCACCGGAGCCTTCCACAAAGTCTCCTTAAAGCACCTGCAACGCTACTTGAACGAGTTCTCCTTCCGGTTCAACAATCGGAAAGCACCCGATCTGTTCGGAATGACGGTGCGACGGATGGCGCTGGCGGGAGCGATGCCGTATGTGACCTGCCCCCCATCTTTAGTCCAGGGATAATGAGACTTTCTCCGGTTTTGGGTTCTCCAACACTACACTTGCAACCACACTCT
>JAIQFW010000191.1 GCA_020073105.1 Terriglobia bacterium | reverse complement strand
AACGTCGCGCCCGACGTAGCCAACTTCGGTGAACTTCGAGGCTTCCACCTTGAGAAACGGCGAATTGGCGAGCTTGGCCAGGCGGCGCGCAATTTCGGTCTTGCCCACGCCGGTGGGCCCAATCATGATGATGTTCTTGGGAATGACCTCTTCGGCAAGATCGGGGGCAAGCTTCTGCCGCCGCATGCGGTTGCGCAGCGCGATGGCGACCGCGCGCTTGGCGTCTTTTTGTCCGACGACGTGTTTGTCCAGCTCGGCAACGATCTCACGCGGCGTAAGTTCGTCCAGCGCCAGCTGTTCTTCTTCGACGGTCCCGGGTAGGTAGATGGCCATAAAGTCGTTGGTCCTTGGTCGTTCGTCGTTGGCCATGCGAACCAGGCGTTAAGCCAACGACCAATGACGAACGACCAACGGGTTCCTACAATTCCTCTATCGTGACCTTGTCATTGGTATAGATGCACATCTTACCGGCAATCTTCATGGCTTCTTCCGCAATCTGACGAGCCGAGAGCTGAGTGTGGTCAGCCAAGGCCTGGGCGGCAGCCTGCGCATAGGAGCCGCCGCTGCCAATCGCGGCAATCCCGCCATCCGGTTCAATCACGTCGCCCTGGCCACTCAGTAGGAAGGTCTGTTCCTTGTCGGAAACCAGGAGCAAGGCCTCCAGGTGCCGCAAGAACTTGTCCGTCCGCCAATCTTTGGCCAGTTCGACGGCGGCACGTCCGATATTCCCGTGATACTGCTCCAGCTTCGTCTCAAAACGGCTGAACAGGGAAAAGGCATCCGCGGTCGAGCCGGCAAATCCGGCAAGAATCTTGTCCTGGTACAAACGGCGTATTTTCTTGGCAGAGTGCTTGATCACGGCTTCGCCGAGCGTGACCTGCCCGTCGCCCGCCATCACAACGTCTCCGTTGCGGCGGACACAAAGTACCGTGGTCGATCGGACTAGGCGCTGTCTGGGCATAAGGACAATTCTTGATTATATCAGTGGGAATCTTGCCCGGCAGTCCCGCCCCCCAAGATGCTCGACTAAGATATCTAGGGTCTCAAACCATCGAGGCGGCGGACAACGCGAAGCAATACGGAGGAATGAAGCATGGCAGAAGTTACTTTGTACAAACCTGACGCAACCGTGCGCTATCCCAACGCGACGGAGGTCACTCTAAAAGACGGGGTGCTGTTCTTTGCCATTCAGAAAGATGCCATCCACCCCTTTGCCCAGACGATCCGCACGAATGTTCCCTTCGTGGTGATGGAAGAAGTTGGCGGCTGAAGACCGGCAGCAACTTGGTCTCCACGGAGGAATTGCGCTCGTTCTTAACTGGCCACGATGTCTGCGATCTTTATCGCGTCCGAACAGGCACGCACGTCATGGGTGCGAACAATGTGCGCGCCTTTTACGATGAGCGCCGTCTCCGCCGCCAGCGTGCCAAGCAGCCGGTCCCCCACGGACGCGTCGCTTCCGTCCCGAGCCAGGGCCCTCCCGATGAACGATTTTCTTGAGACCCCTACCAGCAAGGGGTAGCGCAGTTGGTGAAGCTCCTCAAAGCGTTTCAGCAGGGGATAGTTTTCCTGAAAGTTCTTGCCAAAGCCGAAGCCCGGATCAAGCACCAGCCGCTCGCGCTTCACGCCTTTGGTCACCGCAAAGTCGACCCATTCGCGCAGCTCCCGTTTGACCAGCATCAGAATGTCGGACACCGGGGGCAAGTTGCGCCACTCCTCGGGGCGGCCACGCATGTGCATCAGCACGCAACCGCATTTCAGGGCGGCCAGCGTCTTCAGCATTTGCGCATCCCAGCGAAATCCGCTGATGTCGTTCACGATGTCCGCGCCGGCCTCAATCGCCGCGCGGGCGACATTCGCCTTGTAGGTGTCGACAGAAATCACCGCTTGCGGACGCTTCTGCCGCAGCGCGGTGATCACGGGAATCACGCGTCCTAGTTCTTCTGTCTCACTGACCGGGTGCTTGTCCGGGCTTCCCGCAACGACGGGCGAGGACGCCCGTCCTCCATCTTGAGCTCCAACGTGCGAGCCCGGACGCGTTGATTCGCCGCCCACGTCGATGATGTCGGCGCCGTCCTGCAGAAGCTGCAACGAGTATTCAACGGCGCGGTCGCGGTCGAAATACTTACCGCCGTCGGAGAACGAATCCGGCGTCACATTCACCACACCCATGATCAGCGTACGCTTGCCGAGCAAAAGCGTACGGGAACCGATATTCCATTCGAAGACCGGACGCATTGGGCTGATTCTAAATGCAGTTACCTATCAACGGGTGAGTTCATACAGAACACCCAAGCCGTAACCGTTTTCTTCGCCGACGCCGCCAAACCATGTCGTACCGTAGAGTCCGCCATTGCTCGAGTCGAGAAGTACTCCAGAAGCCGGATTTCCTCCATCTGGACCCGTGAATCGGTGGACAACCTTCTCGCTCCAGTTCCCGCTAGGTGATGGGGTCAACTCGAATATCGTGCCGCAACCCTGCCCAGGGTAGGCGCACTGCCCTCTTCCACCACCAGATTCCGTCGTGCCATAAAGTTTGCCCCCCGGACCGATCGCTAGTCGAGCGATGGGAGAAACCCCGTCATCGCCGCCCGTGAAGCTGTATAGGACCGTTTCTCCTTTGCCTAGCTCGATTTTGAACACCGTGCCACACCAACAGTCGGAGGTGCCTCCCGAGACTGTAGTGCCATAGATATCGCCCGCGGCGTCAAGGATCACTCCAGCCTGCGGCATCCTTCCGTCAGGACAACCATCAATTGAACAAAAGTTGTACGGGTATGAAATGGTCCACAAACCACCTTGTGAAGGCGTCAATCTGAAAACGGTTCCGCCAGCACAGTAGTCAGGGAGAGCGCTCCCGGCACTTGTTGTGCCGTACAGATCGCCCCCCCTATCGAAAACCAAGTCACCATTCGGGCTCGCAGGACCGTTGCAATAACCTCCGGAGAACGTATACAGAATGTTCTCTGTCCAAAGGCCGTCCTGACCGGGTGTCAGCTGAAAGACAACTCCGCCTCCAAGGGAGCCCCCCGAAGGCGTGGCACCGTAGAGATTCCCCTTCGGGTCGAGCGTGAGCCCTGAAGAGGGATAGTTTCCGTCCTCATCGGTGAACGCGTGAATTACGTACTCTTTCCACCCACCGCCGGGTTGAGGTGATAACTCGAAAACCGTGCCACAACCGCTGCCGTGGCACGCAGTCTTACTCCCACCGTAGAGGGTCGTGCCATATAAATTCCCTGATTTGTCAAAAACTAGGCCCGCAATGGGTCCTTCACCATCCCCGCCTCCTGAGAAGGTATAAAGGACGGTTTCATTCCCAGCGGTATCAACCTCGAATACAGTCCCAAAGCTGTGCTCGCCACCGCTATAAGTGGTCCCGTACAGGTTGCCGAGGGAATCGGACACGAGACTTCCATAAGGAAATGCTCCGTGTAGAGCAAAATGGAAGATGTGTAGCAGTGTGCCCGTCCATTTGCCTCCGGAGGGCGTCAACTCGAAAGCAATGCCCGCGTTCCCCCTTCCTCCACCCTCGGTTACCCCGAAGAGGTTTCCAGATGCATCGCGCGCCAAGCCCGCCTCCAAACAGCAACCATCTGCGCCTCCAGTGAAGCGGTAAAGTACGGTTTCTTGCCAACCACCCATGTGCGGCGAAAGTTCGAAGATCGTGCCGCATCCGCCACCGAAGGTCGGACAGCCTTTTCCTCCACCCAGAAACGTAGTGCCGTAAAGATTTCCTGCTGGATCGAAAACCAAACCACCGACTGGATACTCTCCGTCGTTCCCACCAATGAAACTGTAGAGAGTTGATGGAGTCCAGACACCACCCGGACCGGGGCTGAGCTGCAAGATCGTTCCCAAATCGGCAGATCCACCCGTGAGCGTCGCCAGGTAAAGACTTCCGGTTGCATCAATGGTTAATTCCGGACCTGGAAAACAGCAGAAATTTCGCAGAGGCAGGTTGTACAAGATGGTTGCCGACCAGCCACCCGCACCGGGTGTAAGTTCGAAGACCGTTCCGCCACTTTGGTATTGCGAGCTACCACTGGTTGTGCCATACAAGTTGCCAGACTGGTCAAGGACCAACCCAGCTTGCGGGCCAATGCCTTCCAGTCCGTCGTTTGCGAAGGCGTGCAGGACAGTCTGTGTCCGCGACCCACTCGGACCTGGCGTCAATTCGAAGACCACGCCGCAACCTGCCGTGTAACATGAGCCGCCGACGTTGCCGCCGTTTTCGGTTGTGCCGTAAAGATTTCCAAGGCTATCGAAAACCAAGCGGGCGACCGGATATGCTCCGTCGGAGCCCCCTGTGAAACGGTAGAGAACGCTTTCGGTCCACACACCACCGCTCGGCGCCAACTCGAAAACTGTGCCAGAGCCTCTCGTACAGGCGGGCGAGTTTCCGCGTAGGTCCCCACCACAAGCTGTTGTGCCATAGAGATTGCCTGCTGCGTCGAGAACTAGCCCGGCTTGCGGAGTACCGCCATCCTCGCCTCCGGCAAAGGTATAAAGAACACTGCTTGTCCACTCACCGCTGCCGGTGGGTGCTAACTTGAAGACAATTCCTGCCCCGTGAGTTCCGCCGGACGGAGCCGTACCGTAAAGGTTTCCAGCTGAATCAAGAATGAGGGGAGCAACTAATCCAGCACCGTCCCGGCCGTACGGAAAGCGGTAAAGCAGTTTGCCCTTGCCAGCCCAAGCACACCTCGAACAGGTCAACCCAATGAGCAGAGCAAGGACACTAAATCGAAAAAAAGGAAGGACGATAGATCGCATTTCGACACCTCCTGTTCGGGAGAGCTGGAAGATGAGGGCCGTCCCACGACTAATGCGAAATGCAGTATAAGCTCAAATTGTTCAAGGGAAGCGTTTTTCTTGACCAAGTGGGCGACAAACCGATCGGATTACTAAACCTTATCCTCTCGGTGCTCTCCTGGTGTGCGCCTGTCTCGCAACTCTCGCCCCCGCCGGGCCCGTACCCGTAGGCGGCTTGCGCATGCCATCGAGAAGATCTTTCAGGACCGTCGCATTGTTATACTCTTTATTTCTTGAAGCAAACAAGAGTGTGACCCGCTTCCGGCCGTGCGCCATTTCATAGAGTTCGCTCAGCGCACTCGCGGCCTCACGCCGGGACAGTTCCTTGAGGTATCGCTTGCGAAAGCTGGCCCACGCGCCGGGAGTGGCGTGGAACCAGCGGCGCAACTCATCGGAAGGCGACAGGTCGCGCAGCCAGGCATCCACCGCCGCCCGCCCTTTGCTCAGGCCGCGTGGCCAGAGGCGGTCCACCAGCACCCGCGCTCCGTCGGCGCGCTTCGCTGGCTCATACACGCGTTTCACTACAACTGGCATGGGCTTTTTGCTCTATTATTGTAACGCCGCTTCAGAGTTGGTGTTTGAAGCTTCAACGAAGGGTGTGTGGCTCTGAAAGATCCAATCGCTAGGCTAAAGCTCATTCTCCCGCTGCTTGCAACGGCAGCGCTGCTCGCATTCCCTGCCTGCGATGCCGAACGCCGCAAGAGTGACGCCGAGCTTGGACTCAACCCGCAGCAAGCCGCCGGACGCCGCATCTACGACAATTATTGTGACCGCTGCCATGCACCATATTCTTCCCGCGGCCGCCAGGGGCCGAGCATGAAGGGTGTTTTCAAGCGGCAGTATCTTCCCGTGAGCGGCATGCCCGCCAATGACGATCGCGTGAGCGACATCATTCGTATGGGCCGCAACAAGATGCCCGGCTACACGCAGGTGCTTAACCAGCAGCAGATGGATGACCTGCTGGCCTATCTGCACACCTTGTAAACCTGACTGACCTCCGGATAGTGTCTCAGTTTGCTCCCCGCGAGGCTTCTCAGCGGACTCTGCGGGTGTTCTCCGCGATCTCAGCGATTTAGGGCCTTGGGTTCGCGGAGTCTCCTCAAGACTTTGAAACGCAGAGACCCCCGAGAACCGCCGCAGAGTACGCTGAGAAATTTCGAATTTGCTGAAACTGCGACACTGCGACTTCCGCGATCCAGGGTTCCGAAACCTGCGCCTATCTGCTACTCTGCCGAGCAATGGACTATCTCTGGACTCCCTGGCGTTATGCCTACGTTACCGCGGGCGAAAAGACCTCAAGTTGCATTTTTTGCGAGCTTCCGAATGCCGGAGACGATGCCAAGGTTCGCATCGTGCACCGGGCACGGCACTGCTATATCGTGCTGAATACCTACCCCTATACTCCCGGCCACGTCATGATCGTCCCCTTCGCGCATCTTGACGAACTGCAGAAGCTGCCGGTCGAAACCGCGCACGAAATGATGGAGCTTTCACAGAGCATGGAGCGCCTGCTGCGGCAGCTTTACAAGCCGGACGGGGTGAACCTGGGCATGAACATCGGCAAAGCCGCCGGGGCAGGGGTTACTGGGCACGTTCATATGCACGTGCTGCCGCGCTGGGTGGCTGATGCCAACTTCGTGTCGGTGGTGGGAGAGACGCGAATCTTACCGGAGAGTTTGGAGACTACCTACAAGCGGATCACCGAAGGGTTGCAGTCGTCGGCGTCATCCTGAGCGAATGTCGAAGGGCAGAAACCTCGCTCAGGATGAACGCGTGACGATAAGGACGCATAATCGACTGCCCACAAGTGAGCCGCGATGCTCCCAATGCGCCCCATTCCTCGACAAAGTGAGCTGGCAGAATGCCGAACCGCCTGCGTATCGGGGTGACAAATTCTGGGATTGTCCGAGCTTGGGTTGCAGGAACAAGAGCCTAGACCAGCGGCACAGAGTTTACTCGGGGAAGAGTTCAGGGCTTGTCAATAGGGTGTCAAAAAACTGTAAAGTTTTGTGGCGGGCGGGCGGAGGAGTATCAAGTCGCCGCTGCTTGGCTAGCTCTTGAGCAGATCCTCCATGCCCTTTTCGTCGATGACCGCTACTCCCAGCTCGCGCGCCTTGTCCAGCTTGGATCCGGCGTCGCTTCCCGCGACGACGTAATCGGTCTTCTTGCTGACCGAACCGGAGACGCGCCCCCCGGCGTCCTCGATCAATTTTTTGGCCTCATCACGTGAGTAGTCGGCAAGCGTTCCGGTCAAAACAAACGTTTTGCCTGCGAGTTTGGTGCCACGCTGTTTCCTCTTACCGGAGAAAGTCAGGCCGGCATCTCGCAGACGCTCTACGAGCTTGCGGTTGGTTGGCTCGTGGAAAAATTCCACGATGCTTTGTGCGATTCGCGGCCCGACTTCGTTCACTTGCCGCAGTTCTTCCTCGGAGGCATTCATCAGGTCATCCATCGCTCCGAAGTGCTCGGCCAGAAACTGTGCTGTGCGCTCGCCCACGAAGCGAATCCCCAACCCGTAGATGACGCGCTCCAGGGGGAGCTTTTTCGACGCCTCGATCTCATCGAGCACGTTCTGCGCGGACTTGTCGCCCATGCGCTCCAGCGACAGCAAATTGTCCTTGGTCAGCTTGTAGATGTCGGCGACATTCTTCACGAGCCCACGCTCGGTGAGTTGGTTGACCAGCGCGTCGCCCATGCCTTCGATCTTCATGACGCCGCGGGACGCGAAGTGCAGAATGGTCTCGCGCAACTTGGCCGGGCAGTTGGCATTCACACAGCGGTAGTCCACCTCGCCCTCGGTGCGGACCACGTGGGTACCGCACTCGGGACACTTCTCCGGCATATGGAAGGATCTGTGCCCGCGGGGATGGTCCTTGTCCTCAATCACCCGCGTAACTTTGGGAATGACATCGCCGCCGCGCTCGACTTCCACCCAGTCGCCGATCTTCACTCCCAGGCGTTCGATTTCGTCCATGTTGTGCAAGGTGGCGCGGCTGACGGTCGTACCACCGATAGGGACCGGCTTCAGGGCAGCGACCGGGGTCAATTTGCCGGTACGTCCCACTTGGACCAGGATGTCTTCGATCTGCGTCACGCCTGAGCGCGCGGCATATTTGTAGGCGATCGCCCAGCGCGGAGCTTTCCCGGTGTAACCCAGTTCTTCCTGCAGCGCGGTTCGGTCCACCTTGATGACGATGCCGTCGATTTCGTAGGGGAGCTTCTCGCGCTTGGGTTCCTCCCGCCCGATGAAATCCCAGACGTCTTCGAAATTTCTTGCCAGCTTGCGGAAGGGATTGACTTTGAATCCTGCCGTGTCGAGAGCGTTCAGAGACTCCCAGTGCCGGTCGAAATACGTCCGCCGCGGCCGATCC
>JAIQFW010000008.1 GCA_020073105.1 Terriglobia bacterium | reverse complement strand
GTCACCCAATTCTGGCAATAGGCGCAGTGAAGATCACAACCCAACATGCCAAAGCTGTAAGCCAGTGCGCCGGGATGAGCGTGAAAGAAAGGCTTCTTCTCGATGGGATCGCACTGAACGCCGCCCACATAGCCCCAGGGCACATACAGCCTGCCGCCTTTGTTGTAGCGAACTTTGCAGACCCCGGGCTGGCCTTCGAGAATCGGGCAGCAGTGCCCACAGGCGTAACAGCGCACGCGATTGCGGTCCAGCTTCTCGTAAAGTTCGCCTTCGCGGACGTGCTGGTAGACGACATCCCGGAGGGTAGGCACAGAAACCTCCTGCCATCTTCATTCTAACTCCACCGATTCACACTCGGGTCTGATGAAGCGATTACGGCGCTGGCGCACTCTGGGGCGCTGCCTGGTGCTGTTTGAGCCATTCCTTGGCCTGTTGCTGGGCGGCTGCAATGCGGCGGTGGCTCAGACGCATGGCAAGCGAAGAGACGTGCGACTTGCTGGCTTCATCTCCACTAACCTGGGCCAGGAATGACCAGTAGTAGGCCCTCTCCAGGTCCGGTAACACTCCGCGGCCCACCTCGTAGTAAGTCCCCAAGGTCGCTTGCGCTGTCACATTGCCCCGTTCTGCGGCCTCGGAAAACCAGCGGCAAGCCTCCGCGTAGTTCTGGGGAACTTCTTCTCCCGTCGCGTAGCGTGCGCCCAGGGCGAACTGTGCGGCTGGATCTCCTTGCTGCGCCAACTTACGCAGGCCTTCCAGATTGCTGTACGCCGTCAGTGGAATGTTGGCGGGCTGTGAGACCGGCTGGGATTGGACCTGCGCGGGAAGCGGACTAGCATCGTTGCGGTCATTGGTACTCCATGGCCCGATCAGCCAGACGATGACCAGCACAACTGTGGCTGCAGCACCCACCAGAAGCAGATTCCGCGATGGTGAAAGCTGCGGCAGAGGCAGGTCCATCGGAGTTTCCACCGGGAACTCGTCATCCACACTGGCGGGAAAGGCGCGCGGGGCATTCGATGCGGGTGCCGCTGCCCGCCGCGCTGCAGCGGAAGCCACTTCTGCCAAATGCTGGAGAACGATCTCCTCGTCTGACCCAAAGGCGTTCGGCTCGCGGGCAAAAACCTCAAGCAAACCCACCACGTTGCCATTGTCGCGAATCGGCGCCGCCGCCATCGAGCGAATGCCTAGAACACGGCAGCTCTCACGATCCGCCCGCGGATCAATCTCGGAATCGTCACAGCGCAACAGCTTGTCCGAACGCACGCACTCCCCAGAAAAACCCGACCCAACCCTGAGCTGCGCACCTAACGCTGGAGTGTCGGGCCCCGCGGTTGCCCGGCAAACCATGTCGGGACCTTCGATGAGGGCGATCGCGGTCCCTGTCGCCCGAGTGAAAACCGCGGCGCGCCTGGCAATCAGGTGCAAGGCCGCGTCGAGATCGGCCCCCAAGGACTCCACTTCTCGCCGCACGGCGGCCAGCGCGGTAAGGAGCGTGGTGTAGTCCGGAGGCACGGACTCGTACTCGTCGAATGCCGCCGTTGCTTGCACACCGTCACCATCAACCGAATCTTGACGGATTGGGTCGGCATCGACCGCTTGCTGGACGCCAGCCTCCGGCGCGTTGGCAAGTAGCCATCCTCTTAGCGCACGCCGCGACATCTCGGGCAATTCGGCAAACTGGATCCCAATTCGACCCGACTGGTCGTACCAGACCACTCTGCCGGCCACCCGGACGAGACCCTTCATCTCGGAAAGGTCAAGACAAAACTCCTCATCGTAGTTGAGCTCCAGCGACGACACCGCTTGAATCGCCATGCCAAGCTCGCTGAGGTTGACAATCTCATGCAAATCAATCGGGTGGCTGGCGGAATTTCGGGCTAGGCTGACGTGAGCGGGAGTATTCAGCTGGTGGCGGACGCATCGCCGGTGTCCGGCGTGAAACCGCAGCGTGGCGCCACTCTCCGCGGGGCTGGGGCCGAGGGACTGCATAAACAGATTGCGTACAATATTACCCCAGCCTTGGAGAAAACCGGCCTATTGATGTGGGAAGGGCGGAAATCAGGCGGATTGGCGCTGGCTGGCAGGTCCCAGGTGCGATAGCCGCGAGATCGCCGCGACCATCATACTGGAGAGCAGCTGCATGGTAGCGATGTCACGGTTATCAAAGGCATACGGGGCGGCGGAAAGTACCTCAAAGACACCGAGGGTCCGGCGGAAGTGGCGCAGCGGAGCGGCCAGGATGGACCGTACGCCCAAGCGCCGGCAGCTCGCCAGGTCCACCATGGGGTTCCGCTCGGCGTCGTGACACAGAACTACTTCACCTGTACGCACACAGTCGGCAGAGATGCCGGAGTCGGTCTGCAGGCGAACGCCCAAGTCAGGAGCGGTGCGGCCCGTCCGGGCGCGGCATACGATCTCGTCTCCGTGCCGCAAAGCGATCGCGGCGCCGGTCGCTCCCGTCAGCGCCTGGGCACGCTCGGCAATTACGCTGACCGCGGGCTCCAGGTCAATTTCGCCCGGATGAATCTCCCGATTCACGTTGGATGCTCGCACCATGCCACTGGCTGGGTGAAAGGCCACGGAGCGGGCGTGATGCCGCGAAGGCGCGAAGGTTGCAAACGAGACCGGGACGTGATTTTCGGAGATCGACGCGGGCACGGTCCCCAGCAGTTCGCGCACCAGCCGGTCCAACTCGGCATCGGCAATCAAATGGGCGGTCTGTTGATCGCGCAGCGATCCGCCCAGCACTCGCGACAGGCTCAGCACGGCCCGACTGCCGCAAGCCATACAATAGGGGGTGGTATTCTTGCTGATCAACTCACAGGCCACGCAAAAAACCGCGGTTTGCAGTTCAACAAAGCTGATGTCTTGCCCGGTGAGCTTTTCTGCCATCGTTCGGCGGTCCCTCGCCACTTACGCGAATGAGAAAAATAAATGGCAGGCTGGCCAGCAAGAAGTGCTACGGCTGGTTCGGGGCTGTGGATAAATGGAGACTCGCGACCGGCGATCAGCTGGAGTTACTTTCGTGCCAGCCGATTGGCCCGGCGCACCATGCTAAGATTTAGGTCTAAGGCCAGCCATTATGACCACGACTTCGTCTCCACCTTCCACACTGTTTTCTGAACTCAAGGCCAAAATTCAAGCCAAAAATGCGCGTGTCGGCATCATCGGACTTGGCTATGTCGGGCTGCCGTTGGCTCTTCTGTATTCCGAACAGAAGTTTTCGGTGACCGGTTTCGACATCGATCAGCGGAAGATTTCCGCGCTGGCCCAGGGGGGCTCTTACATCGTCCGCATCCCGGCCACCGAGATTCAGGCTGCCAAGAAGCAGGGGTTCAACGCCACGTCCGACTACTCCCGTTTGGAGCAGATGGACGCGATCATCATTTGCGTACCCACTCCTTTGGATGAGTACCACGAGCCGGACTTGAGCTACATCACTGACACCGCCAAAGCCATTGCTCCTCATCTGCACGCGGGACAGCTGGTGGTTCTGGAGAGCACAACCTATCCTGGCACCACGGAAGAAGTGTTGATCCCGATTCTGGAGAAGGGCAACTCTCAAGGGCTCAAGGCGTCCCGGGACGCTTCCGGTACAGCGGACTTCTACGTCGCGTTCTCTCCCGAGCGGGAAGATCCGGGCAACCAGACGGTGGCGCGGCGCGACATCCCCAAAGTCGTGGGCGGGCTGGACGCCAAAGCCTCTGACCTGGCGGCCGCTCTCTATGGTTCGATTTTCAATCGCGTGGTGCGGGTGTCTTCGCCCGCAGCTGCGGAAATGACCAAGCTGCTGGAAAACATTTACCGCTGCGTGAACATCGCGCTGGTGAATGAACTGAAGCTGCTGTCCATGCGGATGGGGATCGACATCTGGGAGGTCATCGAAGCTGCCTCGACCAAGCCGTTCGGTTTCCAGCCCTTTTATCCTGGGCCGGGACTGGGTGGACACTGCATTCCCGTGGATCCCTTCTATCTCTCCTGGAAGGCCAAGGAGTGGGATTTCCGTACCCGGTTCATCGAACTGGCCGGCGAAATCAACGTCAACATGCCCTACCACGTGCTCGATTCCGTGGCCAAGGCTTTGAACCAGCATAAGAAGGCGCTGAACGGTTCCAAAGTGCTGGTGCTCGGGTTGGCTTACAAGAAGGACATTGACGATTTGCGCGAGTCTCCCTCACTGACCATCATCGAACTGCTGCAGCAGGCGGGCGCGCAGGTCAGCTACAACGATCCTTATTTCCCAACCGTTGGGAAAGGCCGCAAGTACGACTTACAGATGAAGTGCGTGCCGCTGGACAATCTCGGCCAGTACGATTGTGTGTTGATCGTGACCGATCACTCGGACTACGACTACGCCCGCATCGTGCGGGAATCCCAGCTTGTAGTGGATACACGCAACGCCACAAAGGGCATTAAGAGCCCGAAGATTGTGCCCTGCTAGTAAGGTCTGTGATCCCGCCTGAAGCGGAAGTATTCACTTGCTTACCCTAGCGCAGTAGGAGGCCCCGCGTCCTCGGAGGCGAGCGGAACAGCGGAGAGAAACTTCGGAGGCAGCGCGGGCGGAACGCATTCCCGGACGATAACCGGTGGAGCGGACAAACTTACTGCGAAATCGAGCTGGCGACCGACGAGAACACGTTGTTGGCGTTCGCGCCGATCAAGCGGATGGTACCCACCACGATCACCAAGACAACCGCCAGCATCACCGCGTACTCGGCGATATCCTGACCGCGCTCGTCAGACCAGAGTTGATTTAAGAACCTCGACACACCCTACCTCCTTGGGAGCCGTTCAATGCCCGTTGCCTTGCGCAGCCACCCCCACCCGAATCGTAGTTACGGGAGTCCACTAAAGGCACTGTTCGGATGAATGATGTTAGTCGGCCCTGCGGCGGCAGACAATGGCCCGTATGTGTCCCTTAGTAGCACAAAAGTGCTAGATCATTCACGAGATGGGCTTTAACGGCAACGACTGATTGACGGCAAAGAGCGCGAGTTCCAGCCGCGTGGACACTCCCAGCTTGTCAAAAATGTTGCTGAGATGGTGTTTTACCGTGTCCTCGCTGATTTTGAAGTACTCGGCAGCCTCCTTGTTGGAGTAGCCAGCAACCACCGCCGAAACGATCTCCAGTTCCCGGGGAGTGAGCCCAAACTTCCTTTGCCGCGCCTCTTCCCCGGAAGACTGGACCAGGTTGCGGAGATACAGCACCAGGTTGGAAACGCTCTCCCGCCCTACCCAGTATTCTCCCGACATGACCGTGTGAATGGCCTTCAGCAGGAGTTGCGTGGCCGAATCCTTCAGCACCACGCCACGGGCCCCCAATTGTAAGGCTTCGACGATCTGATTCTTTTCCGCTGCCGCCGTAAGAAGGATGACCCGGACACCGTTGGAGCCGGGCCCGGAGCTCAACTCCCGAAGCGCTTCCAGCCCGGGGTGGCGGGGCATGGCCAGATCGAGCAGCAGGATGTCGGGTTTGAGCTGCCGCGCGAGTTTGACCGCTTCCGCGCCATCACAGGCTTCCCCAATCACCTTGAGATCAGACTCTGTCTCCAAGAGCCGCCGCAAGCCATCGCGAAAGATAGGATGATCGTCGGCGATGACTATGCGAACCGGTTGCAACCTTCTGTTATCCATGAATTGCGCCTTGCTGTCGTGGGACGGTGATCTCCAACCGCGCCCCTCGCCCAGGATTTGATTCTATCGTGAGTTCGCCTTCAATTACACGGACACGTTCTTTGATGACCAACGGGCCCTTGTTCATGGCATCGAGCTGGTCTTGGGAGAGGCGACCGGAGAATGGGAAGCCGCGGCCGTCGTCCTCAATTTCGACTCTCCACCCGCCATTGCGCGCTCCCAGCCGTACCAGCACCTGTCGTGCCTGGCTGTGCTTGCGCACGTTGACCAGCGCCTCTTGCACGATGCGCGCCACTTCCCGGCACACGGGTTGGGGCATATCGAGCTCGGTCAGGTCGGAGAGGAAGCGGGCCGAAATCCCGGTCTCGCGCTGAAATCGCTCCACCGTATCGTGGATCAAGCCGAGCAGCCTCTTGGCATCTACATCCAGGGTTTTCATCTGCTGCATCAGCTCTCTCAACTTGAGGACCTCCTCACGCAGCAGACCCTGGATACGGCCGAGCTCTCGAACTACCAAATCGGGTTTGGTAGTGGATTGTCGGCGCAACACATCCACCTGCATCTCCACCGCGATCAACGACTGGATGGCGCCATCGTGCAACTCGCGGGCAAAACGGGCGCGTTCCACTGCTCCAGCGCGCAGCCGCAGACGCCGCAACAGAAGCACGTTGTAAACTGCCGGGCCCACCTGCCGCACCAGCTCTTGCAGAAAGTGCAGCTCTTCTTCTGTCTCACCCGTGAGCGCGGGATCGAGCAGAAAAACCCGCCCGCGCCACTCCTGGCCAAAAGCAAACGCAACCATGATCGCGCGGTCGAACTTGTGCTTTTGTACAAAGCGTCCCAGGAATTCCGGAGTCAGATCGTCCACCCTGGACCCTTCGTGATCCAACGCAAGGATCCGAGGGGACAATTCCGTCCCCTTTCCAACGCGCTCTGCATAACAAGCGGCGGCCGCCGAATCAGCAAGGTAGGTTTCGCGATCGCTACTCGAGGCCTCGAGCCACCGAAACGACGTCTCTCCATCGGGGGCACTCACCTGACTCACATAGATCCGATAGTGATTGATTTCCTGGGAAGCAATCAGCAGGTGTTTGGCCCCGTACATCGAGAGCAGCTCTCCGGCGATTTCTTGCAGAGTTCCCGTGAGACCGGCTTCGACTCGGGCCCTGCCCAAAGTGCGAGCGATCACCGCCTTTTCCGCACGCAGTTGCTTCTGTTGCTCGGCCAGGTACCCGAGCAACCAACCCAAAACCAGCAGGTAGATGGAGCGCATGAAGAGAGGCTTTGCGCCAAAACCGCCGGCATCGAGCTGCAAGGCAGGCAGGTGGTGCCGCAACAGAAAAAGGTTGATCCAGACGTGCAATCCCCGATGCAGGCCAAAGCTTTGGGCCCACAGCAAGGTGACTTCCGCGGCCGCCGTGCTCACGGTTTCCCACAACCCCCAGCGATAGGCTGCAGCCGCCAGGACAAAAACAAAAAACAGAAAGAAGGGATTGCTGTCGCCGGCCGCGAAGGAAGAAATCAGAACCGCCCAGACCACATCGGCGCTGTGAACCAGCACTCGAAACGACGCCGTCGACTGCTGTCGCCGGCGTAAAAAGATAATAATGTTGACACCCTGGGCAATATAAAAAGCCAACAAGCCAAACGCCCAGATGGAATAGCGGATCTCGGTCGGATCCATCCAGATCGCCACCAGCGAGGAGACGGCGAGGAACACCCGGGCTGAGGCGAGCCAGCGTTCAGTGCGGCGAATTTCGCCGGGCCCCAGCGGGGCCCGCAATCTCCAAAGGAAGCGATCCTGAACTGCCCGAAATGGCAAGCAAGTACGCCCGTTGAACAGGAATGATGCCACGGATATTATTGACTAGCCTGATAAAGAGCAAGCGAAACTTCTTTTCCGAAGGTACGCGAACCTGGCGTGACTGTCATCTCTGGCTGGATTTGGCAGGACGCGCTCCCCTACTCCCCATTACTCAAGTAACTTTCCCCGTTCTCTCCCGTGCCTAAGAATTGGATGCAACCCCATGTCTCGACACCTCAAGCTATGGGCTTTGGGGGCGACTGGTCTGCTCTGCGCCCAGGCCGCGGCGTCGCTGATGCTTCCCCACGGCTTTGCCCTGGTCGCCTTGAGCGACTTCACCCAGCTTCTTCTCCTCCTGTCAGGCACGCTTGCCCTGCTGCCCGTCACATTGGCCAGCCACGGTCGTACCCGCGCGTTTTGGGGGCTGATGATGCTGGGCATGGCATTCTGGTTTGGGTACCAGGTTCTTTGGTGCTATTTCGAGGTTTTTCTGCATCGCGAGGTTCCCAATCCGTTCGTGGGAGACGTCGTTCTTTTCCTTCATCTGGTCCCAATGACAGCCGCGCTGGCCATGCAGCCGCATCTGCGGCAGGACAATCGCACCTCCCGCCTGGGATTGCTCGACTTCGCCATGCTGCTGGTCTGGTGGCTATACCTCGACATCGTTGCCGTGATCCCCTGGCAGTACGTTCACCGCAACGAGACACTCTATGGACGCAGTCTGAACGTTCTCTACCTTATCGAGAAAATAGTGCTTCTCGGTGGTCTAGCGGTACTCTGGTCCCGCAGCAATCGTTCCTGGAGAACGGTTTATGCCGGCTGGTTCGGTT
This sequence comes from Terriglobia bacterium, assembly GCA_020073105.1. GTDB lineage: Bacteria > Acidobacteriota > Terriglobia > Terriglobales > Acidobacteriaceae > JAIQFW01. The sequence goes on along the minus strand of JAIQFW010000008.1, from coordinate 32,624 downwards.
GCACGCTCACTTATAGCCTGAGTTCCTATGTGGCGAACTGGGCCATTGAGAAGCGGGTTTACTTCTCCGGTAGCCTTTACGATGTACCGTTGGCCGCCTCCATGGCATGGGTCACTTGGATTGGGCTGAGCGCGTTCCAATCCAGCCCGGCGCAGCAGCCCGCCCGCAGTACTAGTGGCCACGGAGTGTGGGTAGCACGGCTGGGCATGATCACCATGTTTTCTTTGCCTTTGTTCGCGGCATGGTCGATGTTCGACGTTGCGACCCCTCGATCGGTTCGTACCTTCCGGTTGGCGGTGACTTTGGGGAGCATGCTGCTGCTGGGCACGATGGTCTTTTTCAAGCAGCACCTCCTGGATCATGAACTTCTCCGTTTGCTCAAAAGCTCTCAGGAGTCCTTTGAGAATCTCCAGCATCTGCAGACCCAGCTGGTGCAGTCCGAGAAACTGGCATCACTCGGACAGCTTGTCGGCGGCGCTGCGCACGAACTCAACAACCCGCTCACCGCCATGATGGGCTATTCGGACTTGCTGGCGGCTACGCCACTCGACAGCGAGCAACGGTCGCTGGCACAAAAGATTGAGCAGCAGATCCGCCGGACCCGGACCCTGGTTTCGAGCATGCTAAGTCTCGCCAAGCAGGTTCCTGCTGAAAAGTCGCGGCTCGATATCAACGCGCTGGTTCAAACCGCAGTTCGCCTATATCCTCCGCAACTACGCAGTGCCCGGATTCAGGTTCACACCGACTTGGCTGCGGGCCTGCCACCCGTTCTAGGCGACTCTAACCAACTTCTGCAGGTGTGTCTGCATGTCACCAACAATGCGCTTCACGCCATGGCGGAAAAAGGCGGGATACTGAGTGTCACGACACGCAGGGTGGACGATTGGGTGGTGATCGAATTTTCCGATCATGGTAATGGCATCCAGGAACCCGACCGGATCTTCGATCCTTTTTACACTACGCGGCCGGTCGGTCAGGGAGCGGGCCTGGGTCTGAGTGTCTGCTACGGCATCATTCAGGAGCACCAGGGGAAAATATTGTGTGAAAATCGTCCTGAGGGGGGAGCGATCGTCCGGATCGAAATGCCCGCAGTCGTTGAGGCCGATTCGACACGGTCGAGTCAGCTGTTCGCGTTCCGGTCAGATTCCCCAGCCGGCGCTGCCTCTCGTCCGTAGCCGGAAGTCAGTTCCACCGTACGCTTCAACTGCCCGCAGGCGGCGTAAATGTCGCGCCCACGCGGACGGCGGATGAACGCCGGCACACCAGCGGCCGTCAGTATCTCCTGGAACCGTAACACTCGTTCTGCCGCCGGGGTTTGAAACGCAATCCCAGGCCCGGGATTGAGCGCGATCAAGTTCACTTTGGCTCGCAGTCCACGGATAAGCTCCGCCAGTTCACGCGCGTTCTGCGGTGCATCGTTCACTCCGTCCAGCAGGACGTATTCAAACGTCAGTTTTTCCCGGGTTCGCAGGGGAAAGTCACGAGCGGCGGCAATCACCTTCTCAAGATTCCATTTGCGATTAATCGGCATCAACCGGCTCCGCGATTCGTCGTTGGAAGCATTCAGTGAGATCGCCAGTTTGGGCCGCACGGGCTCTGCCCCCAGATCGTGGATGCGAGGTACGATGCCGGCGGTGGAAACCGTCATGCGGGATTCGGGAATGCCCACACCCTCGACCAGCAAGCGGACTGCTTTGATGAAGTTTTCGTAGTTCAGGAAAGGCTCCCCCATCCCCATGAACACAATGTTCACCCGATCTTGCGGGGGAGATACCCCTTGATCATTCAGCACCGCGCAGATCTGACCGATGATCTCTCCTGCCGCAAGGTTGCGCTTTACTCCGAGCAAAGCGGTGAGGCAGAACTGGCAGTCCACCGCGCAACCAACCTGGCTGGAAACACAGACTGTGGCACGCTGCCATGGCCGTCCGAATTTCTCTCCTTCACTGCCGGCTTCGCTCCCATCCCCCGCTTCCCCACCGTCTCCCTCCGGCATCCAGACCGTTTCTACGCTCTGGCCGTCGGTGAATTCCACCAGGTAGCGCACCGTGCCATCCGACGAGACGAACTGGTTTGCGATTCTTGGAAGCCCCAGGCGAAATCCACTCTGCACTAACTCGTTGCGAAATTCCTGCGGAAGGGTGGAGATCCCTTCTACTGCCGAGATCCTCTGCCCGTAGATGGCCTCAAATAGCTGGCGCCCCCGATAGGAGGGCTGGCCAGACTCCTCCGCAATGCGTGTAAGTTCTTGAAGTGTAAGGCCTAACAGCGTGCTCTGATTCGTGTCCGTCATGCATCTAAGAAGTATTCCCCCGATTGTAGAGGAGATTTGGGCACGAAACCCCAACTCGACGCGCGGAACCCGACAGTTCGATGGTAAGTATATGATTCTACACGAGTAACTATCTTTCACCGGAGCCACGTTCGGTGTGTAAGAATAGTTGAAGCCGCCGCGTTTGTAACATCGGTGTTTGAGCCTGTTGGGAGCTAGGGGCCATGGTAGAAGAGACGCGCAACATCCATCGCGAAGTTCTCCCCAACGGGCTGACTGTGCTCACCGAACCGATGCAGCACATTCGTTCAGTCTCTATCGGGATCTGGGTCAAGACCGGATCGCGAGATGAGGACCCACAGTGGAATGGTATCTCCCACTTCATTGAGCATATGGTCTTCAAAGGGACCAAGCACCGCTCGGCGGAAGACATCGCCCGCCAAGTCGACTCCATCGGCGGAAACATGGACGCGTTCACTGCCAAGGAGTGCGTCTGCTTCAACGTGAAAGTGCTCGATGAGCATCTGCCCGTCGCTATGGACGTGCTCAGCGACCTGGTGCTGCACCCGGTGTTTGATACCCAGGACATTGGCCGGGAACGCGGCGTCATCCTGGAAGAAATCAAGATGGACGAGGACAGCCCCGACTACCTCGTTCACGAGATCTTCACCCAGAACTTCTGGAAGGACCACCCGCTGGGCAAACCGATCTTGGGGACCAAAGAGACGGTCAAGAAGTTCGAGCGGGACCCGGTGTTGGGGTTCTACGGCCAGCGCTTCTCACCGGGCAACCTGATCATCTGCGCCGCCGGCAATCTGAAGCATGAGCCGTTCGTGGATCTGGTGGCGAAGCACTTCCAGCGCATGAAGCCGGTCAAGAACGGCTTTCATAGCCCGCAGCCCAAGATCGTGCCGCGCATTATCATGCGCAACAAGAAAGCCCTCGAACAAGTCCAGATCTGCGTGGGCGTTCCGTCGCATCCGATTGCTCACGAAAGACGCCACGCGTCGTACATTCTGAACACTTTGCTGGGCGGGGGAATGAGCTCGCGCCTGTTCCAGAACATCCGCGAACGCCAGGGCTTGGCTTATGCGATATACAGCGATCTGAATCCCTACCGCGACACCGGCTGTTTGTCGGTCTATGCCGGAACTTCCCGCGAATCGGCAAGTAAGGTGGTGCAGTGCATCGTCTCCGAATTCGCAAAACTCAAGTCCGAGCGGGTGCCCGATGAGGAACTCCGCCGCTCCAAGGACCAGTTGAAGGGTAGCCTGATGCTATCGCTGGAGTCTTCGACCGCGCGCATGTCGAACCTGGCACGGCAGGAAATGTATTTCGACCGCTTCTATACCATGGATGAGCTGCTGGAGAAAATCGAAAGCGTCACCGCGGACGAACTGCAACAGCTGGCCAACGAATTCTTCCACACCGAATCGATTGCGGTGACCGTGCTTGGCAACCTGAACGGGCTGAAGCTCACCCGCGAACAGCTGGCCTGCTGACGAGGCCTTGGTGACTCCAGGCGTTCTCTTCCGCCGTGTTGCATCGATTTCTCTTCTCCCTGAGCATTCGCGTCGGAGTTCTCGTTGCTATAGTTGCTCTTCTGGGCGGACCCGCTAGCGGGCAACAGCCTGTTTCCGCTCCTGACGTACTGACGTGTTTCCCCAGCTCCATGCCTTCTACCGCCGACCCAGGTTACCTGCGGTGGGTATGAGGTGGCCGATGCGCCCATTGCTGCGGATCCGCTAAATCCAAAGAACCTGTTGTTGGGCAGCTCGGATGGAAACTGTGCCGGATTTGGCACGATATTCCAAGACGACATTTTCATCTAGTAATGATTGTGAACAACGTGGAATAATGTTCAACGCGCGGCCGCGACCGTGCTCTCTTCCATCTCCGCCGCCCGTGGGAACAAGATGTTGTTCTCCAGGTGGATGTGCTGGTGGAGATCGGCCTCAAACGCCTGCAGCGCCTGATAGAGGGTTTGATAGCTGATGCAGGCATCTGCCGGGATTGCAAAGTTCCCGCTGGCTTGGAAAGTGCCCAACCTAGGGGAAAGGCTAGTAGTGGCTATTCGGCATCTTTCAGTTCAGCTTCGAGGGCTTTCGGATTCGGGATCACGATGTTGCGGCCGTCCATGTGAATGAGGCCTTCTGCCTGCAACCGGCTGAGATTTCGCGAAACCAGCTCGCGCACTGTGCCAATCTGTGACGCCAGTTCCTGGTTGCTTACCGGCAGCGTCAGCTCAAGGCCGTTCGCCGTGTGTTTTCCCTCGCGTTGCGCCGAGCGCAACAGGAATGCCGCCAGGCGGTGGCGCACCGTGGTAAAGGAAAGTTCTTCAATGATCCCCACCAGGCGCCGCAGCCGTGCCCCAACCACGCGCAGCACCTTCAAGGCTACCTGGGGATGCGCCAAGCACAACGACTGGAAATCTTGCTTGCTGACGAAGAGAAGGGTGGCCTCATCGACCGCTGAAACCGATGCGGGGTAGTTGCCACCGTCGAAGACCGGCAGCTCAGCCACGGAACTGCCCGGACCGTCGATACTCAACACCTGTTCGCGGCCATTGGCCGAGCTTTTGAAAATGCGAATATGCCCAGACTCGACGACGTACAACCCGGTACACGGTTCTCCCTCGCTGAAAACCAGCTCCCCGGGGCTGTAGTGACGCGGCACGGTCCGCTGCGCGAGGAAACTCAATTCGCTCTCAGCGAGCCCGGAGAAAATCGCAACCCTGGAGAGAGTAGCTGCTGGACTGGGCTTTGCCTTGGCCTCCGACATACTGGCATTGTAGCGAAGGCCAACTCTGCTAGCGCACGCCAACCGGAGCCTCTCGCTTCTTCTCCGGTTTGCTCATCTTGGGCTGGTAGACGCAGAACGGCTCTTCGTCCAGATAGTCGCCGGTAGCGGCAAAGGCGCGAGCGCGGCAGCCCATACATACGTTGCGGAACTCGCAGCAGCCGCACTTCCCTTTCAGATTGCCGGTGTCGCGCAGCGCGTTGAACACTTCAGCGTCTTGCCAGACGTCGATGAACTTCTGCTTCCGCAGATCACCGGCGATCACTGGCAGGTATCCGCAGGGGAAAACCTCGCCTTCGTGCGAGACAAAGCACACGCCCGTACCGGCCAGGCACCCCTTGGTCATGGCATTCATGTCAGAGGGATGTCCGCTAGGATGGCCCGTGTGATTGCCGGCAGGATGGGCCTGCGGCCGCAGCGAAATGCCCGTGCCTCCGGGCATCAAGGTGTCCGTCGGACCAATGGCAGAGGGATCCGGCGTGCTCGCCGCTGCTGCCCTCGCCGCCGCTTCTGCTGACCGACGCTCGGCAGCGCGCCGTTGCCGTACCACTCGGAAGTAGTGCGGGGCACAGGTGGCCTTCAGTTCGATACCACCCTTGAGTGACTCGTCGTAGAACCAGTTCAGCATCTTCTCGTACTCTTCCGGGGGCACCATCTGGTCAGCGGCGATGTCCACACCGCAGCCCACCGGCACCAGCAGGAAGGTGTGTAGCGCATCCGCGCCCAGTGACTTCGCCAATCGCAAAACCTCGGGAAGTTGCTTGGCGTTGTGGCGGGCAATGGTCATGTTGATCTGCACCGACATGCCGAGCCTCTTGAGGTTCCGTAAACCCTGCACCGCCGCCTCGAATGCGCCCGGAATACCGCGGAAGGTGTCGTGAGTCGTGGGATCAGCTCCATCCAAGCTGATCGAGACCCGCTTCACGCCGGCGTCGACAATCATGCGCGCCACTTCTTTGGTGACCAGCGTCCCGTTCGTAGCCAAGGCGACGCGCAGTCCCTTATCGGTGGCATAGCGTGCCAGTTGAAAAATATCGGAGCGGTACAGCGGCTCTCCTCCACTCAACACCAGGATGGGGTTGGCCGCCTCAGCAATTTGATCGATGATTCCCAGGGCGGTGTGAGTCGAGAGGTCGCTGGGAGCGCTCAGTTCGGTCGCGCTGGCCCGGCAGTGAATGCAACGGAGATTGCAACCCTTAGTGACTTCCCAGAAGATCAAGCGCGGCTTGTTCTCACCCTGTGCGGGTCCGTTGCCATTGCCCGAAGCCATCGGCGGTCTCCTTCCCTGCTGAACCTGGTGCTGGTCGAACCTGGGGAAACTGCTTTTCACCCCTGGACCTAACGATAGAGAAGGCACGAACATCCCAGCCGTGACTATTGTCACGTGCAGCTGTGATTTTGATCACTAACTTAAGCTGCTGAAAATGCGACCCTTGAACCCGACTTTTTGTTTTCAATCGGACGTGAGTCGTTCTATGATGGCCACGAACTTGTGATTTGTGGCTGGCTCGCGACGTGCCATAAGAGTGGCGAGGCCAAAAGGCATTCCTTCATAAAGGCAAATCATGGCAGGCAAGGATCCGGGGACGGCTGGCGCAGGAAATCAGTTCTCCACACCGGTTCCCCGTCGACGTGTGGTCGAAGCGCTGCTGGGCAGTGGGTTCCTGGCCACAGCCGTCGCCTTCTTCTATCCCGTTTTGCGCTACCTGGTCCCTCCCCAGGAATCCGACTTGGGTGGTGATTCCGTGGTGGCGGGGCGGGTGGGCGAGTTGAAGCCTAACAGCGGCAAAATCTTCCGCTTCGGACAGCACCCAGGATTGCTGATCCGCACGGCCAGCGGAGAGTACCGTGCGATGTCCGCCACCTGCACCCACCTTTCCTGCACCGTGCAGTACCGCGACGACTTGCACGAAGTCTGGTGTGCCTGTCACAACGGCATGTACGACCTGAATGGCCGCAACGTTTCGGGACCACCGCCCCGCCCCTTGGAAAGCTTTGAGGTACAGGTACGCGGTGAGGAAATTTATGTGCGGCGCCGCCGGGAGGCCTGACATTGAGTGCATGGCATAGCTTGCGAGACTGGCTGAATGATCGGTTGGAGTGGGACGACCTGATCGAGCCGTTGCGCAAGAAGGCCGTCCCCTTGCATGGCCTTTCTTACTGGTACTTTCTCGGGGGCATCACCCTGTTCCTCTTCGTCATTCAGGTACTCACCGGAATTCTGTTGCTTCTGTACTACCGGCCCGGAGCCAATGAAGCCTTCGAGAGCGTGCAGTACATCATGACCCAGGTACAGTTTGGCTGGCTGATCCGCTCGGTGCATGCCTGGTCTGCCAACCTGATGGTGTTCACTGCCTTCGCCCACATGTTCAGCGTGCTGTTCCTCAAGGCCTACCGCAAGCCGCGGGAACTCACCTGTGTCAGCGGAGTGATTCTGTTGTTTCTGGTCATGGGGTTCGGCTTCAGCGGCTACTTGCTGCCCTGGAACACTCTGGCCTTCTTCGCCACCAAGGTTGGCACCGACATCGCCGGCCAGGTGCCGGTCATCGGCAAGCCGCTTATGATCTTCCTCCGCGGTGGAGAAGAAGTAACGGGCGCTACCTTGACCCGGTTCTTCGGATTTCATGTTGCGGTCCTACCAGGACTGGCGACCTTGCTGATCCTCCTGCACGTGTTGCTGGTGCAGCGCCTCGGCATCAGCGTGCCTCCCAAGCTGGAAGTGGAGTGGAACGCGAATCCGGCGATGAAGCGGGAAATGAAATTCTTTCCCAACTTCATGCTGCGAGAACTGATGGCCTGGTACGTGGCACTGGGTGTCCTGGGGGCACTAGCCGCGATCTTCCCCTGGAATCTGGGAGTCAAGGCCGATCCTTTCGTGCCGGCACCGGCCGGCATTAAGCCGGAGTGGTACTTCCTGTTCATGTTCCAAACCCTGAAGATGATCCCTTCCAAGGTGTGGTTCATCGACGGAGAGGTTCTGGGTGTGCTGACCTTCGGCGTGATCGGTTTGGTGTGGCTGCTGTTGCCGTTCTTCGAGAGCGAGGACCCGTCACGCACCAAGCGGTGGATTACCGGACTGGCAATCTTTGCTCTGGCTTATGTGGCAGGGATGAGCGTCTATGGACATTTGGCAAAGTAGAAAACACATTGTCATTTCGAGGGGATGGATTCTCGAGAAATCTGCTTTTCGTCACATCAGGACAACAGCAGATTCCTCCCGGCTGGAGCCGGTCGGAATGACAAACATTTGGGCAGTGATCCTGGCGCGATTGCCTCTGGCGGCCCTTCTCCTGGCGTGTTCGTTTGCCTACGCCGAAACCAAGAACTCCTGCCTGGATTGCCACTCCGCGTTGCCTGATCCTCTGGGAGTCAGCCAGGAAACATTCAGCCATGACATTCATGCCCAGAAAGGCTTGACCTGCGCCAGTTGCCACGGCGGCGATCCCACCAGTGACGATGCAGACAAAGCGATGAGCCGCAAGGCCGGGTGGAAAGGGAAGATCGACCGGGCACAGATTCCCCAGTTGTGTGGGAGCTGCCACTCCGACCCATCATTCATGCGGACCTTCAATCCTAGTCTGCGCACCGATCAGCTAAGCCAGTACAAGACCAGCGTGCACGGGAAGCGGTTAGCTGCCGGCGATACGAAGGTCGCAGTCTGCACCGACTGCCACAGCGTCCACGATTTGCGTGCGCCTAGCAACCTGGCTTCGACGGTCAATCCCGTCAATGTGGCGAACACCTGCGCTCATTGCCACGCCGATCCGAACTATATGAGCGCGTACAAGATTCCGACCAACCAGTTCGCCGACTACAGCCAGAGTGTCCACCACAGTGCTTTAGCAGTGCGCGGAGACTTAAGCGCTCCGACCTGCACCACCTGCCACGGAAATCACGGCGCCACCCCGCCAGGAGTAGCCAAGGTTCAGAATGTGTGTTCGAACTGTCACACTTTCCAGGCCCAGATGTACGAAAAGAGTTCGCACAAAGCGGCCTTTGCGGCGGCTTCTCTTCCAGGATGCGTCGTCTGCCACAGCAATCATGGCATCCGCCATCCGACGGACGCGATGCTCGGCACTGGTCCTGCCGCCGTCTGCATGCAGTGTCATACCCCAGGTGACGCCTGTGATCAAGCGAGGGCAGGATTGCAGAGTGGATTGAGCCGATTGGACGAGGCCATCAAGGGCGCAGACCAAGTTCTCGGTGTCGCCGAGTCTTCTGGCATGGAGGTGAGCGAAGCTCGGCTGGGACAGGATCAGGCAAGGGATTCGCTGACCAAGGCCCGAGTCACGATCCATAGCTTCCGGACGGATCTCGTGGATCAGGACATTCAAGTCGGCCTGAAAGTCGCCGCCAAGAACCTGCAAGCTGGGAAGCAAGCCATGGTTGAGCGCAACCATCGGCGTGTCGGGTTAGGGATCTCGCTGGTGGCGATTGCTCTGGTTTTGCTGGGGCTCCGGCTGTACATCAAGCAGATCGAGAGCTAGGGTCTGACGCTAGGCGACCTGGGCCAACTTCCCCTCCCGATAAGCGCGCAGATAGTTTTTGCAGTGCGCATCGCGACCCAGCAGTGCTTCTGCCGCCATCACATTCAGCATCAACTGCTGGTCGCAGGGATCGACAATTGCTGTATCGAGTCCACACGCCATCAAGAGTACGAGATAGGCCTCATTCAGCAACTTGCGAAGCGGCAGGCCAAAGGAGACATTACTCACTCCCGCGCTGATGTGAACGCCCGGATACCTTGCCACAATTTGCCCGATGGCGGACAGCAGGTTTTGGCCATGGGGCCCGGTGGCAACCGGCAACACACAAGCGTCCACATGAATGTCGTCCAGCGCGAAACCTTCTGCTGCGAGACGATCGATCATCCGGCTGGCCGTGGCAACCCGGTCCTCTACTCCGGTGGGCAGGCAGGATTCGGACATGCATAATGCGATCACCTTTGGACGGTGTTCCTTGAGCGCCGGCAGCATGGCCCAGTGTGCGGGCTCGTCGCTGATCGAGTTGACCATCGGTCTCCGCTTACAGAGGGGAAGCGCTTTGACCAGAGCTTTCGGGTCGGCACTGTCAAGGCAGAGAGGAATCTCCACCTCGTCTTGAATGAGATTCACCAGCCAACTTAGAAGCTCCCCGTCCTGGCCTGGAAGATCGCCATTAACATCCAGCATGTTGGCTCCCGCACCGGCCTGCCTTCGGGCCAGGTCTTTGAAGAATTCCACATCTCTCTTTTGGGCCGCTTCCCCGACCTTTTTGCGAGTGCAGTTGATGAGCTCACCAATGATCAGCATGTTTTCGTGTCCTCTGTTGTATTGCGAAGATCAATTCTCTTGCCGAAGTTATCGCGACCTGCGAAACGGTTGGCCAGCGCGTTTGTGCGATCCAGGCTCCAGTCGCGGGGAGGGATTAGGACGTGAGCAAACTTGCCGGGATCGTCGCCCATGGCAAGCGTGCCCTGGTAAACCTGGCTCCAAACGCAGGGCAGATCAGACCGGGCCTCGCAGTTTCCATTCACTCGCGACCCACCGCAGGGACCATTGCGCAATTCCTTGTAGCACCCGCCCATGGAGCACCCGGCATAGTTGAGATAATCCTGTATACAGTCCCCACAACTGACGCAGCCAAAAGCAGCCTTCCGGTAAAGGGTCGAGGGCCCAAGCAACCTGTGCCAAAGGGTGTGCCGCGAAGAATCGCCGTTGGTGGGCTGGCTCGCGGCCTTGAACTTTGCGCTAAAGAGGCGCGCCCCAGGCGAGCCCTCTCTTATGAAATGCCGGTACGCCATTTCGGAGAGGCACTGAACCAAAGAAGGATACGGCTTGGCATGAGTAATCTGGTACTCAGCTGCGTTGTCGCTGAGACCGTTCGTGCCTGGAGGCAAAAGGTAGAATTCCTCTGGCCACGGAAACACCAGTTCATCCATCCGCCCGCGCCAATCCCTACCAATGGCGGATGCTCGCTCGATGATGGTCATGAAGTCTTGGTGGGTAAGACCGAATCCGCCAAGATGGCCGCCGGCGAATCCCAGATCTTTCACCGCAGCTACCATTAATGCAGCGCGTTCCAGGCGCTGAGGCTTTTTCTCGCCTTGCAGACGTTTAATGAGCTCATCCGGGATCACGCAGCCCGCTATTTCACCAGCCCGCATCATCTGAGCGATGGCGGCGGTGGGGACATATACGTTGGCCAACACCGGGACATGGCCAATGCCCTCCCTGCCCATGTATTGCCTCAACTCGTAAAGCTTGCGCAGGTTGTATCCCAGCTGGGTGATGATGAATTGCGCGCCCGCTGCCACCTTCAGCCGCAGCTTGTAGAGTTGCATCAAGAGATCTGGTTCGCGGACCTTATAGGGGTTCACGACTGCGCCCGCAAAGAAGTCAAAGGGTGCACTGCGTACTGTTTTCGGTCCCAGGTTGTACTCGAGACCATCGCGTAAGGCGCGCAGCAGCCGAAGAATGAGCACAGAATCCAGATCGTGAACGGGCTTCGACTTCCCGGCGAATCCCGCCTTTTGTGCGTCACCCGTCAAGGCCAGGATGTTCTCCGCGCCCAGACGGGCCAGCCCGTGAAGCCGCGCCTCGAGGAAGGAGCGGTTTCCGTCCTTGCCCGTCAGATGCGCGATCGGCGTGAGGTTGTGCTCGCGGACACAGGATACAAACGCTTCCGGCGGAAGAGCGGGATTCCCTCCTGGAAGGTCTGTCAAGCTGATCACCTTAATCCCATCCACCTGCTGAGAAGCCTCCTTCACAAACGCTTCGGATTCCGCTACGTTGTGATCGCGCCCCAGCACGAGTTCTGCTGTGCACACGAATTCACCGTTTTCGAGTGCCCATCTCAAGAAATTCGGGCTCGGATTGCCTCCGGCGGCGCTCATTGGCAGGCCTCCCACGAGTCGTGAACGTGGGCTGATTCATTGGAGCAGGGTTAAGCACCTCGGGCAGTGATGCTTGTCACTGGAGCCAGTTCAGTGAAGCCCTCTACAATAGAAGTGTCATCCCGACCGGAGCGAAGCGGAGTGGAGGGATCTGCTTTTTGGAGTGCCCTGCGGAGGAATTTCTTGGAGGCATGGAATGAATTCTTCGGCATCAACGGCCGATGAGCGAGTCTTAGGCGTCGAGTTCACCGACGACGCGCTCAGTGTCACTTTGCGTGATGGCCGTGTGATCTCTGTGCCACTGGTTTGGTATCCCCGCCTGCTCAACGCCACGCCCGCCCAGGGCAAGAACTGGAGAATTGCCGGCGGCGGCTACGGGATTCATTGGCCGGATCTAGACGAAGATTTGAGCACAGAAGGATTGCTGCGGGGCGCGCCGGCGCCCAAAGGATCGGCTCCGGCGAAATAGATAGCGAAGGCGACCCGAGTTTCTCAGAGCGCAATCCGCTACACAACAGCTTCCGGCTTACGGCCCCACCCCTCCCGTATGGCAATCGCTGCAGCTCACCTGGGTGAGGTCGCCGATATCGACCGGGTGCTTGAACGCTGATCCCTCCGCCGAAATGATGCGCGTCGCCCCCTCCTGTTGTCCCAGGACCGTGTGGCAGATGTCGCAGTCTTTGCGGATCATGCGGCCATCGGAGCTCACGTGCTGGCCGTCGTGGCAGCGGAAACAGCCGGTGTAGTAGAAGTGTCCGATGTTGTTGGGGTGGGTCTTCCAGTCCAGTTTCATCTCCGGGAAAGTCGCGCTGCGATAGATGCGCTGTACTTCCCCAATTGTGTGGCGGATGTCTTCCTGCCGGCTCTTGTCGATCTCCGGGTACTTGGTGGTATAGAACTCGTGCAGATCGGTGGCGATGCCTTCCATAGCGGCCTCGGTGGTGCTGTACGTCTTGGCAAGTACCGTGACCGCTTGCTGCTTGATGTAGGGCAGAGTGACATCCAGACGTCCCGCCTGCAGCGACTCATCCACCGCCCGGTCCGGCGGAACGTAAATGTGCGTCGGCCGGTTGTGGCAATCGACGCAGTCCATCCGCCGCCGCGGCAGCTTCTCGATCTGCTCCTTGGTCGGGGGCGCATCTTTGGACATGTACTCGGTGATCCGTCCCTGCATGTCTTTGACATGGATGTAGGGGATCGTCTGGCGCCGATCATCGCTGGCGATGTAGGTGATCTCGTTCGAAATGTTCATGTGCCAATGGATACCCGAGGGTGCTCCGGTGCTGGGATCGCCACCCCCGGTCTTCAGCAGCATGCGAACCTGGAGGGGCGTGTTCTTCTCGTCGTTGGCATAGTGAGTGAAGACCTTGAGCTGGGCACCGTAGAAGCGCTGCGGCCAGTGACACTCCTCGCAGGTGTCCGGCGCGGGCCGCAGGTCATGGACGGGCGTCGGAATAGGACGCGGATAGGTCTTGAATAGCGTGGCATAAACCTGGCGGGCTCCCGATAGTTTTGACTTCACATACCAGGTAGCGCCTGAGCCCACGTGACACTCCACGCACGCCACTCGCGCATGCGGCGAGAGCTGGTAGGCGGTGAATTCCGGGTTCATCACCGAGTGGCAGAGTTGTCCGCAAAACTGCACCGAATCCGTGAACTCGTAGGCCTTGTAGCTTCCCACCGCGCTCAGCATGACAAAAGCCCCCAGAAAGCTGGCGAAGAATGCCACCGCGCTACGCTGATTGGGGTCGTTGAGATCAATCCTCGGATAGCGGGGAAATTCCGCCACTTCCTCAATCTTCTTTCGCCGCTCCCACCACAGCCCGATGGCAATGAGTACCAGTCCGCAAATCAGACATGCCGGCGCCACCATGTAGGCAAGAATGTCCACATAAGGACTGGGCCGCTCGGAGATCAGATCGATGAGAAACAGGAAGAAGAAGTTGGCCAGACTGACCAGAGCCAACGCCACGCCCGCCAGGCTGACGGCGTTGCGCAGCATCATGCGCAGCAGGTTTCGCACGACATGCCGGCTGGAATGCGGCTTGGAATCTTCAGGGCTCATTCGTTCTCTCCGTTGACCACAGGTCTAGCTCGTAACCGTCATTAATGTTTACTGAGGAAGGATGATTGTCCTTCATGTGGGCGCAAAATCCAAGATCCTAACCGGCTCATTTGCGAGGATTGACCTGATCGGCGTCTCTTGCCGCTGCCGGGTTGCCGTCCACCGGTTGTTCCGCCGCGCCAACTTCGACCTCCCGCACCTCCGGTTCCAGAGGTTGCGCACTGGCGGCTTCGAACAAGGTAGCAGCGTCCAGCCCATGTTCTTCGCGATAGTGCTCAAAGGACATCTTTCCGTCCCACCACGCCCAGTTCATGGGATAGACATCGGGATCGAGAAACACCTGGTAGAAGTGCCATACCACAATGGCGAGCGTGGCCAGAACCGCCTCGTAGAAGTGGATGGCCGTGGCTACGTCGAGCCACCAGCGTGGCAACAGGTTTCCGACGAAAACCTTCGCCCAGAGCATGACACCCGTACCCGCCATCACAAACAGACCCCAGACCAGCGCCCAGTACTCTGCCTTTTCGGCGTAGTTGAAGCGGGCAAACTGAGGCTTTTCGGGTCCGATACCGAAGTAGTAGGCGAGTGTCCGCCATACGTCGGTGGCGTCCTTGGGAATGGGCAGGAAGTCCTTGATGAGCCGGCGCCCTTGATGACTCAGGGCAAGGTAGAAGATATGGTAGAAACCCGCCCCGATCAGGATGACAGCCGCGACCCGATGGACAATGCCGCGCACCCGTTCTCCCATTCCCAGAAGCTCGGCGAACCAGGAACCCGGGAACTTGAGGGCAAATCCTGTGAGCACTAACACGAAGAAGCTGGAGAGCAGCAGCAGGTGCTGGACCCGTTGGTTCCGGGTCATGCGGGTCACCAGGCGATGTTCAGCGCTGCGCCGCAGGATGGCTTTGCGGCGCCAGATGATGAGGTTGTGCAGCACCATCCCGCCGATGACCACCAGGATGAGGCTGAGATAAAACTTGCGAATCCAGCGCACCGCGATGCTCCCGGTGTCGGCGGAGAGCGGCGCGTCCACATGCACCTTGGCGGCAACAAACTTTTCGGTCACGCCGGGATGGCACTGGCCGCAGGTCTGGACCAGGTTGGCGCGGTTGATGGTGGACCGTGGATCGCTCGAGGGCAGAATGTTATGCACGCCATGGCAACTCGCGCAGTTAGCTACCACCTGCGAGCCCAACTCGGACGCCAAACCGTGATAGCTCTGCAGATAGGTCGAAACCCGGCTGCCGGCGATGCCAAACTCCCGCGACAGCCGCACCCCTTCATGGCATCGTGCGCAGGTCACGCGCGCCAGATTTTGAGTGGACACCGTGGAGTTCGGGTCGAGGTGCGATTTGATGGAGTGAATTCCGTGGCAATCCGTGCAGACCGGCGCTAGCCCGTTACCGCGTGCAATCGCCTGCCCGTGAATGCTCTGGGCAAACTCCTGTTGCACCGGCCCGTGACATTTGGCGCAGGTGGCCGGAACATTGAACTTGAAAATCGTGGACCTTGGATCGCTGGCGGCGAGAATTTCGTGCGCCCCGTGGCAATCGGTGCAGACCGCAGCCTTTTCTGACCCGGCGGCCACCGCACGCCCGTGAACGCTCTCCTGATAGGAAAGAAACATCTGCGCACTGTGTCCACTGGCCTCCATCACGAACTTCTGGCCGTGACAGGCGCCGCACGTCGCCGGAATGTTGGCATGGTTCACTTTGGATTTGGGATCGCCGGCAGCCAGCAGTTCGTGCGGGCTCCCGTGACAATCCACGCAAGTCGCGGCCTGCCCGTCGCCGGCTTTGATGGCGGTGGCATGGAAGCTGCGCTCGTATACCGCCTGTTGGTCCGCGTGGCAGGTCGCGCAGGAAACCTTGGCTGGGGTGGTCTCATGCGCGGCGCTCTTCAGGTCGGTATGGCAGTCCACACACTGAAACATGCTGCCGTGCATCGATTCCTTGAACTTGTCGGGATTCACATAGAGACTGGCCGGTTTGCCGTTTACTTCGTGGGTCAGGGTCGAATCCCCGTGACAGGCCAAGCAGTCTTCGTTCGTGGGTTTGGCGGAGGGTTTTCGAGCGGCAGCCGCAGCCACGCAAAACCACGCGATACCTACCGCTATCAGTGCCAGCCTCTTGACCGCCGGGTTGGATCCCCTAGCCATTTTCCCTCTTCTTCGGTCTGTCCCCACCATCCTGGTGCGGGCCCTTGCCGCAATTCCATTCTTCTTGGGCGACACAGGAACCGGCAATGAGTGGCCTCACTCGCTCCCGTGATGTGTATCACATGGGGCTGGAATCAAGGGGGAAAAAGAAGGGGCGACGCAAGCGCCGCCCCGGGGGAGGGAAAATTGCCCATCAAAACGCGTAGCGCAGAGACAGAGTGGCGTTGTTGGTGTGAAAGTAGCGGCTGGTCGTTGGCCCCACGAACGAGCCTTCCCGGTACTGGTAGTAATTCCAACTGGTGTTCCAGGTCAGGTTGTGACCCAAATCCACACCCAGATCAGCCACCGGCTGCTGATACTTGTACTGCAACGGGCCGAGCGGCTGCAAAGCGTTGAACTGGGTTGTCCTCCCGTCCACACTCGTGATGCTGTAGCCTAGCCGGGTGGTGACCCGCTTGACCGGCTTAACCATCAGCGTGGCCATGCCAAAGTGATTGTTGTTCACGTAGTAGGAGTCAGTTAGCAACGGATTGTTTGGGTCGTTCACAGCGCAGGAACCGGCATTGGCCACGACCGGCAGAGTCACGTCCGAGTCGTTGAAGCAGATGAGGGCATTCTGCAGAAAATCGTTGTAGTTGTACGCCAGATCCACTCCATAACGTTCCCGCGGTGTGAATGAAGCGTTGAAGCCGAAGTTGCGATTGTGGCCTCTGAAGTTGGTGGCGGAGTCTCCGTTCGAATTCTCCAGAATGTTGATCGACCCTCCTAATACCGCCCAGGGACGGGGTGCATAGTTGGTCTGGAATCGGTAACGCGACTCCTTGCGAGGGCCAATCCGCACAATCGTGTGGTCGTAGTTTGTATGCTCGACATCAAAGTTTAGCCGCAGGCGATGCACGGGCCTGGCCCAGACACCAAAAAGCGCGGTCTGCTCATGCACGGTGACGTGGTCGTCATCGCCGACGAAATCGATGAAATGATCAAATCTCCGGTTGCCGTAGCGGTAGCCGATGCGTGCACCCAGCTTGCTGGTGGCGTCCCACACCAGTTCCGTCTGGTTCCGCTTCCAGTTCTGGTTGAAGGACGATTGCGTCAGGGTGTCGGTGGTTGCCGGAGCGGTACCGCTCAGCGGAGTCAGCAAGTTGCAATTGGCTGTGCAGTTACTGTCGACCTCGGTGAAAGTACCGTTTTCCGGAATGCGATACCCCCAGAAGTAGAACTTGTTCACCAGGCGCAGGTGCTTCACCAGATACAACGTCGTCTGTAAGTCCAGCACATCGGAGATGCGGTGGGCGCCGCCCGTGCCGGTGTTTGAAAATGCACGGGTGCCGGTGCGACTCACCAGACCGTTGAACGATTCGGTAATTGGTGTGGTCAGATCGGCATCACTGTAGGCATACGAAGCCGTCAGATCCAACCGGCTCCAATAGTTGCTGCGCAGGCTCAGCCGCTCGGTCGGGATCGAGGTGCGGACCCGCTGCAGGCGGGAGTAGCTGAAATAGCCGTTGCATGCGATGTTGTTCAGGACACCCGTGGGGCTGATCAGGCTGGTCGCCCCCTGGGGTACTGCACACGGGATGCGGTTCACGGTGTCGAAGGGCAAACCCAGATAGACTGGGGTTCCTCCCGGCAGCAACGCCGGAAATGTGGGGAACAGGAAGTCGTTCGTGTCCCCTTTGTAGTAATCCAGGAACTGGTCGTAGCTTACGACCGTACGCGGCGCCAGCTTCCAATCCACCCCCATGCGGTAGGAGTTCAGCGTGGTGTTCCAAGGCTGGGCGAGCAGGACATCGGTGCCTTCGTGGAAACTGCTGAACGACGGACCCGTCATATTGTTGCGTGAGTAGCCCAGCCGGAAACTCAGCTTGGACTGGGGCAGTATCGTGAGATCGAAGTCGCTCATGCGCCGGGTGCTGGCAAATTCGTGGGGCGAGTCCGTAATCGGGACCGACGGTGTGGAAGACGAGGGATTCAGCGGATTGGCCAGCAGGTTGTAATCGAAGAAATTATGGTCGCGACGAAAGCTGGCCTGAAAGTTGTACCACTTGTCCTTGTCGGCCCGCAGGCGTAAAGCGTTCTCCGGCTCGCCGCCCCAGCCGAAGCTGCTGATGAACAGGTTGTCGAAGAACATACCCTGGTGGGTCTGGGATTGCATCGACAACGTCTGTTCCAGGAACCGCGGCCCCTGATGCAGATCGACGAGAGTGTCGTACATCCCGGCGTTACCGGTTCGGTCGCTGAAGCGGTATCCGATCTCGGTTGAACTGTGGATCGTGTAGCCTCCGGAACTGATCCCTTCCTGCGGGTCCTGCCCGCTGGAGGATTGGGCGAAGGCTGACCATCGCAGCCCCACCAGAAGAAGCGCGCAACACAAGAAACCACGACACTGTGACTTCATAGCCTGCCTCCGGATAACTCGTTCAGCAGAAGGACCGATGGGTGAAGGGCTGGCAAGATTTCTTTTTAAAGTCATCGGTGACCTCACTTGAAAAATACGTTGCTGAAGTTGGAACCGTGAATGGCCCCATGGCACATGGTGCACGCCTGGTACTTCTGCGATTGGTTATGCGCCGGCCCGATCGGTCCCTGCGTGGGGAAGGTGTGGCACTGCAGGCAGAGCAGGTTGATCTGGCTGACCCGCAGCAGCCGCGGATTGGTGGAGCCATGCGGGGTGTGGCAGCTGGCACAGCCCTCGGTCTTCACCGGGACATGCTCGTAAACGAAGGGCCCCTGCTTATCAGCATGGCACTTGTAGCAAACGAAGTCCCCGCTCGGAAGCGCCCTGACTTGACGCACGGGGCCTGTCCCGTGGACGCTGTGGCAGTCGCTGCACTGGATCAACCCCTGCTCTACGCGATGATGAAATGGCTTGGCAAAGTCCGCCTTCGCCGAGGTGTGGCAGCCGTAACACAGCTGGGGCTGGTTCTGCACCAACAGGCGCTGCGGCTCTTTGGCATGGTGCGGGGAATGGCAGTCCAAGCATCCCACGTCATTGCTGTTATGCGGTGACTGAGCAAACCGGCGCTGCTCGTGGGCCTCGCCGTGACAACTCAGGCAGCGAGCGCTGGCATCCTGCCGCGACAGGCTCTTGAAACTTGTAATTTTGCTGACATCGCCGCCGCCTTCCACGTGTGCCGAACCTGGCCCGTGACAGGATTCGCAACCGTGTCCGTTTTCGAGCGTGGTCTTGAAATGCGGCGTGGCGGCAAATTCCTTCTTGTAAACGTCTTCATGGCAAGTCTTGCAGACGTCCGCGCCAACGTATTGGGCTGTGTCTTTGGGCAGCGCCGCTGCGGACTTGTCTTGCGGGCTAGAGCCTGCAGCTGCGGCCAGACGGAACGGCCCCAGCCATAGCACAGCGGCTGCAACTATGCACATGAACCGTGCCCCAGCCATGAGTGTTTTCATCTTGTACTCTCCCATGTGTCATCAGTTTCGGGGTTGTTGGGTTCGAGGTTACTTGACCGAACTTATCGCAACTTCGTCCGGGTTGCTTGTGATATCTGTCACAAGGGATGATTACTATTGGGCATCCCCTTAGTTTCATTTTGAGAATGAGAGGAGGCGGGATCCCCGAGCGGAACCGGCAAGATGGGGAAACCAAACACGCCACCCGGAACTTGGGTGAAGACCGGGCCTAAGACAAGCTAGTGAGACATCGATTAGTGCACTCGCGCCACTGTCCGGCACCGTCGGCCACGGCCCAATCCGACCGCGCGCACCCGGTCATAGGCGATGTGCAGGTCCTGACTGCGCAGGCCCACGTCCTGCAGGCAGGCTTCGCGGTGGCCTCGCAGAAATTGCAGCAGGTCCTTGCGCTTGATCACCGCCACCTGGGCATTTTCCAGCAGTTCCGCCGTCACCTCATGCGCACTGCCTGCAAGTGCGGCGCTCAATCCCAGAATTTCACCGGGCCCTGCAACTCGCAGCGTCAAGCGCCTACCGGCTTCCGAGCATACCGACAGCCTTGCCCGGCCGGAGCAGAGAACGAAGATATCCCGCGCGGCATGCCCTTCCCGAAACAGAGCCGTGCCCCGCGGATACACAAGTACGGACTTCAACCCGTCGAAGTCGCGCAAGGTATCGGCCGGAAGATCGCAGAACGCACGGTCGGCCCGTTCCCCGCATTCGAGACAGCTGGGTTGGATGACACTGTCCATGCCCTCTGAATAACCCACAGCAGCGCGAAAAACAGTGATAGCAGTCACCCGTCAGCGTGACCCTGACACATCGGGCCGTTAGTTATTGCTGGCAATCAGCTTCAGCGCAGCCTTGTTGCGGATCACCAAGGTGGAACCCTTGGCCTGCACGATCTGCCGTTTTTTCAGATCGGCAAACAGCCGGGTCACCGTCTCCCGTGAGGTACCGATCATCTGGGCGATTTCTTCGTGGGTAAGCGCCAGCCGTAGCCGGGGCTCCTGCTTGGCCGTTTCCCCATTCTTCGAAGTCCACTCCAGCAGCAGTTTAGCCAGTTTCTCGCCAGCCGAATGAGACAGGCCTAGGGAACGTACCTCGTGGCAAGCGGTGTTGTACTTCTCACTCAACTGCTCGGCGACCTTGAAGCAGGCGTCGGAATGCTCCTTGAGAAAACGCAGGAAGTCGTCCCGCTTCACGAAGTTCACCTGGCAGGGATCAATCGTCTCCGCGGTCAATTCGTAGGGCTTGCCGGAGACCGCGGCGCTCAAGCCGAGCACTTCTCCGGGCTCGGCAATTCTTACAATCAATGTCTTTCCATCGGTGGCGCAGATGGACATCTTCACTCTGCCTTTGCACAGCACGAAGATGCCGCGTGGGGCCTGCCCTTCCACGAATAGCACCGCACCCTTGGGATAGGCGGTCGCGTACTTGATGTTTTCAAACGCTTGCAACGCCGCCCCGGGCAGGTCACAGAAGAGCCGCTCGGTCCGCGTCTTGCAAGTCAGACAGCTTTCGATAATGTCGAGCCCGTATGGTGAGAGCACGAATCACCCCCTGCGACGCTGGTCTGGGCACTGGCCGGGGTTGGCAGTGAACCGGTGCTTGTGATGTGCGTCACGAAGCTAGTGTCCGCCCTCTGCGAAACCCTTAGCTGTGACTGGCACCACAGCCGGTTGTGATCTAACTCACAAGAAGGGAGGCATGGGCTAAGAGTAGCTTTGGAGGCCGTTTCGAGGCATACTAAGGCGAATGCCCTGTCCCGGCGGGGCGGGAGTGACCCATGCCGATCACCTTGAAAGACAACCACAATCTGGAAGTTCGCGACCTTGCTCCCGAACAACAGCAGCGACGTCGCATGCTCATTGCCCTGGCAGTCCTGCTGGCGGCCCTGATTGTGGTCCTGGTTAAGGACCGCCAGGTGTGGTTCCCGTCCGCTCCCCCACCCGACTCACAAGCCAGCGATCTAGGTGCATCCCAGGGAACCGCCTCCACCCCCGCCCAGAACCCGGCAGCTGCGATGGCTTCCCGGGAGGCTCTCCCGCATCCCCCGCCCACCCTGACTCGAAAGGGTGATAGCAAGAACACCAGGTCCAACCAACCAGCGCCCACACCGGAGACCCAGGCTGCGGTCTCTCCCGTCATTGCGGCCACCGACCGCGCTGTGCTTCCGCCACTCGAGGTGGAAGTGGTCGCCGGAAATGAGCGCCGGTCGCTCGCGCCGGCCAACAACCAAGTCAAAGTTGAGATGCAACCCGGCACGCCGACCCCTGCTTCCTCGGCCACCACGACGGAGCCAGGACAGCCCGGCGGTTCCAGCGCCGCGCACGTGCTCTTGTCACGCGACACCAGCGAGAGGGTGGCCCGCTCGGTGGAGCCGAGCTACCCCTTGCTGGCCAAGCAAATGAAGGTGCAGGGCGCTGTGGTGCTGCAGGCTTTGATCGATAAAACTGGCGGCATCCAGGATCTGCGCGTGGTCAGCGGACCGACGATCCTCGCCGCCGCTGCGCGGGAGGCCGTGAAGCAGTGGCACTTCAAGCCCTACTTCCAGAACGGGCAGCCGGTTGAGACCGAAGCACGCATCACGGTGAATTTCACCATCTCAACCTACTGATTTCTGGCCAGCAGCTCCCGTTTGAGCCCGCGAGGAATACCAACATGGACATGGAGGGCCGCTTTTACTGGATTCTGGGGGTGACCGTGGCGGGTCTTGCTCTCCTCTGGGCCAGCAGTCCTCGCAGCATCGCCGACAAGGTTGAAGCAGCAGAATTCCGCGCACCCGCAGGTGCAACAGGAGGACGCCCTATGGCATTCGTGATCTCCAGCGCCAGTTTTCCGAACGGCGGGCCGATTCCCAGGAAATTCACCTGTGACGGTGCCGATGTTTCCCCTGAAATGTCTTGGACTGGATCGCCCGTCGGGACAAAGAGTTTTGTACTCCTTGCCGATGATCCCGACGCTCCGGTTGGAACCTGGACCCATTGGGTCCTGTTCGATTTGCCCGCACAAACCAACTCTCTGGCGGAAGGCATCCCTAAAGTCGATGAAGTGCCCAGCGGCGGTCGCCAAGGCCGCAACGATTTTCACAAGATCGGTTACGGAGGCCCCTGCCCTCCTCCTGGCACACCGCACCGCTACTTTTTTAAGCTCTATGCCCTCGACAAGATGCTGAATTTGAAACCGGGCGGCAGTAAACAAGAAGTCGAACAGGCGATGCAGAACCATGTCCTCGGCAAAGCGGAACTCATGGGCACTTATCAGCGCTGATCCAAGCAGCAGCCAAAAATAGACAGGCGCCCCTGACCCTTTCGGGTCGCAGGACGCCCGGGCAGCCCTCCCCCAGAACTGCTCGATCCGAGAGTAATGCTTTCCGCGTCCTTTTGAGAATGGCCCCTCTGTGCCAGCTTCACCCACCATGGTGCTATCGCCACATCCAGCCCCGGCAATCTCGCCAACCTTGTGCGTCTGAAGTGAGGTCGAGTTTCCGCCGATGGAGACTACGAGCCTTGCGGGTTCCTCATGGCTGAGTTTCAGAGTCCAGAAGTCTTTCGCCTGGTCTTGGATAGCCTGCACACCGGAGTCGTGGTCATGGACCGGAACGGGAAGATTCTGTTTTGGAACGAGGGTGCCGAACACCTAGCCGGCCATATTCGCCATGACATTCTCGGGCGCTCTCATCGGGAGAGCGTTCTACCGCACTGTGAAGGCCAGGGTTGCAGCGAGTGTGGCAAGACCTGTCCCTTTACCCGCACCCTGCATGATGGCAAGTCCACAGAAATTCGCATGCAGATAGTGCACAAAGAAGGACACCTGGTCCCCGTAGTCATGCAGGTCACCGCGATCCGCGATCCGCATGGCTCGGTGGTCGCCACGGCCGCCAGCTTCGAGGCCCAGCGTCGTTACGCACAAGCCGAGCGCGACCAGCGTCAGCCTATTCCGCACGGCTGCCTCGACGACACCACGGGCACCGCCAGTCATGGCTTCACTCAATTTCACCTGCGGGAGAACCTCGCCGGCTTTGCCGAGTACCACGTTCCTTTCAGCATCATTTGCGTGCGGGCCGAAGAACTCGATCATTTCCGCGCGGCTTACGGCCGGCAGGCGTGCGACGCCGTGCTGCGAGTGATGGCGCACAACCTGAGCAACAATTTTCGCCCCAGCGATTTCATCGGGCGCTGGGCCGAGAACGAATTTCTGGTCATCCTGATGAACTGTGGGGCCCTGGGCGCCGAACGGGCCCTCGACCGCGTCCGCAAGGCGGTCGCCAATGCCGGCATTCGTTGGTGGGGCGAGCAGATCTTTATCACGATGTCGTTCGGGTACGGCGCGGTGGAGCCGGGAGATACCGTCGATTCGTTGGTGCGACGGGCGCGGCGGTGTCTCGATCTGCCCGCGGCAGGCAGGACAAGGACCGCCAGCGTGGAGCTGTGCCCGGGCACAGATGGTTCAGAAGGCTGATTCTCATGTTCGCAATTGTCGGCATCGTCGTGGTGTTCGGTGCGGTGATCGGCGGCTATCTCATGGAGCATGGCAGCATCCGCGTCCTGCTTCAGCCGGCCGAACTTCTCATCATCGGTGGCGCCGCCGCCGGCACCGTCCTGATTGCCAATCCACTTCACATCCTGAAACAGATTGCTGGAGGAGTCGCTGGAGTGTTTGGAGGGTCCAAATTCACCAAACAGCGTTATCTCGATACCTTGAAAATGATCTATGAGTTGTTAAACAAGGCGCGGCGCGAGGGCCTGATCGCCCTGGAAAACGATGTGGAGACACCTGACAAAAGTCCCATCCTATCCAAGTATCCGCAGTTCCTCCAGAACCACCACATCCGTGACTATTTCTGTGACACCATGCGCATGGCGGTCACGGGAGTAGAAGCCTTTGACCTCGACCAGCTCCTGGATCTGGACATGGAGGTCCATCACCACGAGGCCGGCCAGCCCATCGCGTCGCTAAGCACCACAGCAGACTCTCTGCCGGGCTTGGGTATTGTCGCGGCGGTGCTCGGTGTGGTGATCACAATGCAGGCTCTGGGCGGGCCCCCGGAAGAAATCGGCCAAAAGGTGGCGGCGGCATTGGTCGGCACCTTTCTGGGGGTTTTGTTGTGTTATGGCTTGGTGGGCCCAATCGCTTCCAATATGGCAAAGATTGCAGACGATGAGCGCGCCTACCTCCATGTCTTGCGTGTGGTCATGATTTCCTTTCTGAAAGGGACCGCCCCAATCATGGCGGTGGAATTCGCGCGTCGGGCGATTCCGGGCCATGTGCGTCCCTCCTTCCAAGAGGTCGAGACGCTCTGTCGGGGCGGCGGTGGAGGCAGCGGCGAAGCATCTCCGCCGGAAGCGGCCGCGGCGGCATCCGCCTAATGAGGAGGAATCATGGGCCAAGCCCATCCCATCATCATTAAGAAGAAAGCAGCCCACGGCGGTCATCACGGAGGTGCCTGGAAAGTCGCCTACGCCGATTTTGTTACCGCCATGATGGCGCTGTTTATCGTGCTCTGGCTCTTGAACAGCAGCAAGAAAGTCCAGGAAGCGGTGGGAGGTTATTTTCGAGACCCTTCTGGAACAACCAAGAACGTGGGCACCGATATGACCGGCTCCGGAGAAAGCTTATCTTTGTCCAAAGATGATATGCCCAAGCTGAAGGAAGAGCTTCAGAAGCGCATTCACCAGATGAGTAACTTCGACAAGCTCAAAGATCAGATCGAGATCACCGTGACTCCGGACGGCCTCCGGATTGAACTCCTGGAGACTGAGACAGGAACGTTTTTCAACCTAGGCAGCCCTGAGCCCAACGACAATGGCAAGGAGTTGCTCTTGGTGCTGGCGCAAGAGTTGGGGAAACTCCCCAACCAGATTTCCATCGAAGGCCACACCGACTCCAAGCCCTACTCCGGGCGCGGCGAATACAGCAACTGGGAGCTCTCCACCGACCGGGCCAACGCCGCCCGCAGGTTAATGCAGCAAACCGGCCTTCGCCAGGACCAGGTGGCACAAGTCCGCGGCTTTGCCGACCAACTGCTGCGCAGGCGGGACGACCCCCTGGATCCTTCGAACCGGCGCATCTCGGTGATCGTGCAGCATACTGCGGGAAAACCGGGAGAAGCCGAAGCACCTGGCGGCGAGTCCCAGAAAAGCGCAGTCCCCGGACACGCCGAGGCCTGAATAGGATTCACGGGGCGCTCCGGGCCGTCCGCCCCCGATTTGGAATGAGGTGGACTCCCCGAAGCTCCTTCGCCGCAGCAATCGTTTGCCTGTTCCGCTACAATAGCCGGTTTGGTCTTTATACCTGCGGCGTCGAGGAATACATCTCCGTGATTATCGGCGTGCCTAAGGAAAGTTATCCGGGGGAGCGGCGTGTAGCGCTGGTCCCCATGGTCGTCCCCAACCTGGTCAAAGCCGGATTCGAAATCGTCATTGAGACCGGAGCGGGAGTGGAAGCCGGCTATCCCGACGCTTTCTACCTCGAAAAAGGCGCAAAGATCCTGCCCGACCGCGCTGCCGTCTTCGGCAAAGCGGACATTGTCGCCCAAGTACTTTGTTACGGTTCCAACGACGTTACCGGGAAGGCCGACCTTGCGCTGATGCGCCGCGGCCAGGTTTTAATCGGCTTCCTCCGGCCGCTCGGCTCCGTCGAGGTGCTCCAACAAGTGGCCCAAACCGGAGTCACTTCCTTCTCTGTGGAATTAATGCCACGCACCACGCGCGCCCAGAGCATGGACGCGCTTTCCTCAATGGCCACCATCTGCGGCTACAAGGCGGTGCTGATCGCGGCTGACACCCTGCCCAGAATCTTCCCCATGCTCACCACCGCGGCTGGGACGGTCACGCCGGCACGCATTCTCATTATTGGCGCTGGCGTAGCAGGGCTTCAGGCCATTGCTACGGCACGCCGCCTGGGGGCAGTCGTCTCCGCCTACGACATGCGCCCGGCCTCTAAGGAGCAAGTGCAGAGCCTGGGCGGGCGGTTCGTGGAACTCCCTATCGAAGCCAAGGATGCGCAGGACGCGCGCGGCTATGGCACCGCGCAGGACGAGAGCTTCTACGCCAAACAGCGTGAACTGCTGACCCGCGTTATTGCCGAGAGTGACATCGTGATCACCACTGCCGTCGTGCCCGGAAAAAAGGCGCCGATGCTGGTCACGGCGGATATGGTGAAGGGAATGGCCCCCGGCTCAGTGATCTTCGACCTGGCTGCCGAGCGGGGAGGCAACTGTGAGCTGACGCGTGCCGGCCAGACCGTGGTGGAACACGGGGTCACAATCATCGGCATTATCAACGTAGCTTCCAAAGTTCCGTATCACGCCAGCCAGATGTATGCGCGCAACCTCACCGCCTTTCTCCTCAACCTGGTGAAAGACGGCAAATTGCGGCCGGATACCGAAGACGAGATTATTCGCGATACCTTGTTGACTCGTGGCGGAGAAATTGTGAACCCGCGGGTGCGGGAATTTTTGGCGTTGCCCGAACTGGTGGGGCAAGGAGCGAAGTAAGGGGTACTCTGTGCCCTCTGTGGTAAACGGTTCTTGGAACCACAGAGGACACAGGGTTCCACAGGGGAACCTGTTGCGGAGCGAAGCAACCGCCTGCAGGAGGCAAGATGGGTTCAGCATTAATTGATGGTTTGTTTGTCTTCATGTTGGCGGGCTTCATCGGGTTCGAGGTCATCCGCCGGGTCTCACCTTTGCTGCACACGCCTTTGATGTCGCTGACCAATGCACTGGACGCTATCGCTGTGGTCGGCGCAATTGTGCTGGTAGGTGAGCATAAGAGCAATCTCTCTTTCATTCTTGGCATGATCGCCGTGGTTGCCGCCACCAGCAACGTGGTCGGCGGCTTCCTGATCACCGACCGAATGCTCAGGATGTTCAAATCCAGCCGTCCGACAAAACCATGACTGCAGAATTCGCAGGCAACCAGCAGCTGATCGAGATTCTCTATCTCGTCGCCAGCGTCCTCTTCATTCTGTCGCTGAAGTGGTTGAGCGCGCCTTCGACCGCCCGCCGCGGAGTTTTGGCGGGCGAGATCGGTATGGTGCTGGCCATTGCCGGCACCCTGCTGCACCACGGGATCGTTGACTACAAATGGATCGCCATCGCCCTGGTGCTCGGGTCGGGTATTGGCGTCCCGCTCGGCCTAGTACAGATGACTGCAGTCCCGCAGCGGACCGCGCTCAGCCACGCGTTCGGAGCGCTGTGCGTCACCCTGGTCGGGACGTCTGAATTCTATCTGCGAACACCGGACGTCCCACGTTTCATGATGGCTGTGCTGTCCATGGAGGTCATTCTCGCCTCCCTGACCTTCACTGGAAGTTTGATGGCGGCGGGAAAGCTCCAAGAGGTCTTGCCCCAGCGTCCGATCACCTATCGGGGACAAAACTTCGTCAACCTGGGCGTGCTCGCCATCGCCATCGTAGTGGCTGTCTTTTTGGTCTTACATCCGGGCGCCAAAGAACTTTTCCCCATCATGATCGTGGTTCCGCTGATCTTTGGCGTTTTGATGATCGTGCCCATCGGCGGGGCTGACATGCCCACGGTAATCTCGCTGCTGAACTCGTACGCCGGGCTCTCCGCCGCGGCCATGGGATTCGTCTTGAACAGCAAGCTGCTAATCATCGCCGGTGCACTCGACGGCTCTTCCGGATTCATTCTCTCCGTCATCATGTCGAAGGCCATGAACCGTTCCTTCACCAACGTTCTATTTGGCGCTTTCGGACAGGTGCAGGCTTCGACTGCAGGGGCAAAGGAAGACAAGGTCGTCCGTAGTGCGACTCCGGATGAAGCTGCTGGAATTCTGGCCGCCGCAAATCGCGTGGTGGTCGTCCCGGGCTATGGCATGGCGGTGGCGCAGGCCCAGCACAAAGTACGTGAACTCTACGACGCGCTGACCAAGCGTGGAGTCGATGTCCGTTTCGCCATCCACCCCGTGGCGGGTCGCATGCCCGGACACATGAATGTGCTGCTGGCTGAAGCCGATGTCCCTTACGACAAACTAATGGAGATGGACGACATCAATAGCGACTTCCCCCAGACCGACGTGGCGTTGGTGATCGGCGCCAATGATGTCACCAACCCCGCTGCCCGCACCGATCAATCGAGTCCGATTTTCGGTATGCCCATTCTGGACGTGGATAAAGCTCGCACCGTGATGGTGATCAAACGCAGTATGAATCCGGGGTTCGCCGGTATCGACAATCCGCTTTACTACCTGGATCGCACCCTCATGCTGTTCGGGGATGCCAAGTCATTCGTGAACAGCATCGTGCATGAACTGGCGGGGAATACGCACTAGGCGAGAGACCTTTCCCTATCCTACTTACCGTTGAGAAAAGCGTAGAATCCCACGCGCGTTGGACCCTGCGCGCAACCACCTGTGATCACATTGCGGTCATTAATTCCATACGGGAAAGTGACATCGCAACCTGGGGCATTGACATTTATGACCCTCTGTCCGACAAGAATGGCACCATGGAATTTGTTTTCGTCCTTAGTCCAAGACAGGGTAATGTTGCCAGCGGAATTGATCTTTCTTGCCCGCACATCGATGGCACCGGGAATGTCAATTTTGCTGCAACCTGCCGGAGTACAGATCGAAGACCTGAA
Source organism: Terriglobia bacterium (assembly GCA_020073105.1). Taxonomy (GTDB): domain Bacteria; phylum Acidobacteriota; class Terriglobia; order Terriglobales; family Acidobacteriaceae; genus JAIQFW01. The sequence continues at coordinate 3,438 of JAIQFW010000008.1, read as the reverse complement.
GATGTTCTGAAACCTCTCCCAAACCAGTAGAAAGGTATTGTTCAAATTGATGTCTTCTACGCCGGCGGACAGGTCGTTATCGTGGACAACTCGATAGTTCTTTCCGTCGAAGATCCAACCAGCGTCCACACCATTCGCGTCAATGAATTCGCCGGTAATTCTGCCGAGATCGTCAATACCATACGCCAATGTCTGTTCGGCATTGGGTGGACCAATCTCGCTAAAGGTACCGTTCGCATAAACAAAAGCATGAAATAAATCTAGATCATCCAAGTAGTAGCCTACGATCGTCCCATCGCTGTTGATGTCGTCCAGAAATGTACCGTGAGTCCCACTAGGGTGGTCGATTTTCGTAGTGCCGTCTTTGTCCAGAATGAAGCCGTGAAACAGATCGTTAGAATCGGTGCAACTCCCCACTGCTACATTGTGGTTGTTGAGGCCGCGTAGTGCGGTCTGTTTTGCTCCGGGGCACTGCACAAAGTGAAAGACCGGGGTTTGTGCGGCAGATGTATTGATGACAGCTAAAATCAGCGCCAAGTACGGAATGCAGGCTCTCAGCATTCTCATGGGACACTCCATCGCTTACAGATTTGTCGGAAGCGCTCAGTAAGTCACGTAGAAACCCTGCACAATCCCACCCGCGCTGCAGCTTCCCACGATCACCTGGTTGTCATTGATTCCGGTGGCCGTCGTAGTGTCGCAACCAGGGGCATCAAATTTTGTAAACTTTCTCCCGACCAGCAATGCCCCGTGATCCACCGAATTCTCATCCGTCCAGGAAAACACCACATCACCAGCAGTGTTGATCCCATGAGCCAGGGTTGAAATCGCACCAGGCACGTTAATGTCCGTGAGTTTGCCGCCGTGGTAAAGCGAAGACCGGTAGAGAGGCGGTTGGTCCTGCCAGGCGACCGTGGCCAAGTTGTTGGCGTTGATGTCTCGGACCGAGGTGATGCCGGAGCCCAGCTCCACACCGTGAAAAGCGCCGTCAAAAACCCACCCATGAAAAAATCCGTCTTGATCCTCAAATTCTCCAGTCACGCGGCCGAGTTCATCAATCCCGAAAGCGATGGCAAGGATCGACCCCGGTGGATCCAGGTCGCGGAACTGGCCATTGGCGTAGGAAAAGGCGTGATGGTTGGATGACTCATCCAAGTAAAATCCGGCAATCGTACCGCCAGAATTGACATCTTCCGGAAAAGTGCCGCCGACTCCTTTGGGATCATCCACGTAGGTAAGCTTGCCGTTGGCTGCAACAAAGCCATGGAAGACGCCGTCGGAACCAAGGCAATAACCCACCGCAACGTTGTTGTTGCTGACACCGTTCAAGTGGGTTTCAGGCGACTCTGGGCATTGCACGAAGTGGAACCTCGGTGGGTTGGCGGCGTGGGCAGTCGCCCAGCCGGCCAATACCAGCAGTAATAACAGCGAACAAACCTTCTGTGATCTCATACGGTGATCCCTCGCAGTTCGCCGGCCCCATTGAGGGGACAAATGAAAGTCGCAACTTGCCCAGACCAGAGAACCCGAACAAGCTAGCCAGCGAATGATTGATTGTCAATAGAGAGGGTCGCCTCTAGCTGAGGCCGCCGCATCCACCTACCGAGAAACCTGGGAACAAATGCTCCGCACGTACCTCAGACGACAAACGTGGAATGAAAGAAGAGTCCATGTGGTGCTGAAGTGCTGCTCCACCCAGAAGCTGATTGTTCCAATGTCCGACAGGAAAGGTCAGAAGCGACCACCAACCGTTAGTTCAGGTCCGCTCGCAGGGGAGGCAGCACCTGCTCCAGTAGGTTCCAGTCACTGGCTATGCCTCTGGCGGAGACCATGGCTTCGGAGCTACTACGCAGTTCCCAATGCAACCGTGCAGCCAGAGCGGTTCCTGCCAGAGTGGGCGACGCCGGCGTGGTGAGGATGTTCCCCCGCGAGATGCCCAAGTTCACCAGCTTCTCATCTATGTGCATCTGCAGCACCGGCCTTCCGTACTCGTCGAACTGGGGCTGGGCGCCGGCCTGCAGACGGGCCCAGGCCTTTGCGCTCTGCCCGCTGCTCTCCTCGGCGCCGGTCCGAGCCAGGAGCAGGTTCAACCGGTTCTCATAGTTGCGTCTCTCGGCGGCGGCCAGTGGCGGTTGCGGCCGACTACCGGGGTTCAACACCATGGCGTCGCGCTTGGGATCGAAGCGCCCGCCTCCGATGTAGGCAGCCGCCACGCATCCCGCCAGCACCGGCTGGACTGCAACCAGCGGCAAGACGTACTTCTTCGATTTCAGCAACGATTCGGCCACGCCGTGGGCGACTGTACTACGCGGCATCGTGCCCGGCACCTGGGGAACGACGAAGCGCGCGGCATGCAGTTCCGGGTGACGGGAGCTGAACTTCACCAGCGATTTCGCCATCTGCTTGGGAGTGGAGATCCCCAGGTCCGCGACAATATTGCGGTGCAGGGCTTTGGGATAGTAAAAATTGATGACCTCGCGGACGAAATCCGCACAATTCCGGGTCAGGCTGCGATAGCGCGAGCGGTTGGCTTGCGCGTTGAGCAAAGCGATAAGCCGGTCGTCCTGCTGCTCGCTGGTGGCGATGGTGAAACCGTAGATCGCGCGGTCATAGGACGCACCCGCTAATTGCGTCCAGTTGCCGGCCGGCGGCTCACCGCTCTCATCGTCCGGCGCGATCTCCTCCAGGTGCCGCTTGCGATACTCGTTTCTCAGGAAGGCAACCAGCTTCGGGTTTGCCAGCAGCGGCACTTCGTCCGGGTTTTCGACCGCGTACAAGTAAGGGAGCAGAGGTATGGCAATCCAGTCGTACCCGGCAATGTTGTTATAGCGGCCGAGCACCGCTCCGGTTTCTCCTGCGGCGCAACGGCGGAGAACCAGTGGGGAATCTGCACATACCCGATCGAGGTAAACCGCAACGTGGCCGGTTCCGGTGAAGAAACCGAGACGTCCGTAGGGCTCTTCCAGGAGCAAGGTCGCATCCGCCCTGGCCCGCGCCAGGGGCGCCAGCAGAAACACCAGTAGCGCCAGCAATTTCAAAGCTTTGCGATGGCTACAGGCGGCCCACATCCTGCTGATGTTAAACCCCGGCTTGGATGACGAGTTACGCCAAGGAGGTTGCCGGGGTAACCAAGGTCATGCTCTGATGTGGCTGATAATCAATCACTTATGAGGAATAAAGAAAAGAGTGGGACGGACTGAGAGCATGGGGAGCCGAATTCTTCCTGGGACAAGCACAAACCTGCGGATCCACCCAAAATGTGGCCCCTCAGGTAGGACGCGTATTAACAGTCAAGCTTAGGGGGCTGGCCCAGCCTAACCCTTCGGGGTGCCCCATCCGAGCCGGTTTTGTGTCCAGTCCCACGACATGGTTTACAGAGTGTCCCGGGACATCCTTTACAGTTTCGGTTGGGAAGACTCGTCCGGCAACCAGCGATCG
>JAIQFW010000190.1 GCA_020073105.1 Terriglobia bacterium | reverse complement strand
CATACTGAGCAAGACCATCAGTGCGAGTCCGACATTGATGGCCCAGAAGGAAAACCACAGAGGGCCGTTTTTCCAGGCCATCCCCGGACGCAGGGCGCGCAAGCAAAACAACATCAGGCCCAGGCCCAGCATGCCATACACGCCAAACAGCGCTGTGTGTCCGTGTACGGGAGTCGTGTTCAAGCCTTGCATGTAGTAGAGCGCGATCGGCGGATTAATGAGGAATCCGAACAGCCCTGCGCCCACAAAATTCCAGAACGCGACTGCAACGAAGAAATAAATCGGCCACTTGTAAGCAGCGATCCATATGTGCTGTTGACGCGAGCGCGCCAGACGAATGTTTTCCCAAGCCTCGAAGCCGATCAAGACCAAGGGCACGACCTCCAGCGCGCTAAACACGGCTCCCAAACCGAGCACGATATTCGGAGTACCCGCGAAGTAAAGGTGATGGAAGGTGCCAATGATGCCGCCGGATAGAAACACGACGGTGGAGAACATCACCGCACGGGTTGCCGTTGACACGGAGAGCAGCTTGAGCCGCGTGAGGAGGAAAGCGATCACGACCGTGGCAAAGACTTCAAAGAAACCCTCTACCCACAGGTGCACCACCCACCAGCGCCAGTACTCCGCCGTCACCAGGTTGCTACGTTGCCCGTACATCAGTCCGGCCGCGTAGAAGAGCGGGATCGCGATACTCGAAAGCAAGAACATCAAGAGCAGCGAGTGGTTCTCGTCTTTTTTCAGGAGTGCCGGTTTCAAAGCGCGCCACATGAGCCACAGCCAAAACGTAAGTCCGCCAAACAGCAGAATCTGCCAGAGTCGCCCCAGGTCTACGTACTCATAACCCTGCGTGCCGAACCAGAACCAGAGGTTGCCGAGCTTGTGTTGAATGCTCATCCACTCACCCGCGAGTGAGCCGACGACCACAAAAATCAATGCCCCAAACAGAACGTTAACGCCGAATCTCTGGCCTTTCGGTTCGACTCCACTCACGGCGGGAGCAACGTACAGCCCCGTCGCTAGCCAGGAGGTTGCGATCCAGAAAAGACCAATTTGCAGGTGCCATGTGCGCGTGACGCTATAGGGAAGCCAGCGATCCAAAGGGATCCCGTAAAACCCGGACCCCTCTACGCCGTAGTGTGCCGTGAGTGCACCCAGGCCGACCTGGACCACCCACAACGCAGCCACGATGAAGAAGTATTTCACCGTTGCGCGCTGCGAAGGAGTAGGCCTTAGCCCCAGCAACGGATCGTTCCCCGGCAGGAGTTCTTCTGCAACTGCTCGGGGTTGTGACGCAAAGTACCAGACCATGCCACCCACGCCAGCCAGCAGCAAAACGAAGCTGATCACGCTCCACACGATTGCACCGCCCGTGGGTTGATTTCCGATGAGCGGTTCATGCGGCCAATTCTGGGTATAGGACACGTCGGTGCCCGGTCGGTCGGTAGACGCCGCCCAGGCAGTCCACCAGAAAAATGCACTCATTTGGCGGAGCTTATCGGGATCGCTGAGAGCATTGGGCTGGATGGCATATTCATCGCGCCCCTGGCTGAATATGTCCGAGTAATAGCGATAGAGTTCGTCAAACGCCGCTGCGCGGACCGGATCGACAACGATCTTGCCGGTCTCAGCACTGTAGGTGTTACTCCGCATGATCTGTTGCAGACGGGCCCGCAGCGCGCCCTGCGGCTCGGGGCCCAAGGCCGCGTAGGTGGCGGCGCCAGACTCCTTCGCCCAGTGGTCGAGGATGAACACACACTCGCGGTGCAGCCAGTCGGCGCTCCAGTCGGGGGCGATGTAAGCGCCGTGTCCCCACACCGTGCCAACTTCCTGGCCACCGATTGACTGCCAGGCTCCCTGGCCGTCGTGGATGGCGGCGCCATCGAACAATACGCGGCCATCGGTTGTGACCACCTGCGAGGGGATTGGCGGGGCGCTGTTGAGTACCTTGATTCCAACCCCGCCAAGAACCGCGAAAGAAATGACCAACACCAGCCCTAAAGCAATCCACAGTTTTCTATAAGACATGAACGAGCACCTTTCCAAACAAATCTCTATTTTAATTGTCCGTTGATCGATGTCGTTTCGCGATATGTTACACCGGCGCGGAACGCGAGGACTTTTATAGAATAGCGAACAAATTCCCTGCAAATGAACACGATTCCAGTTTTGCGGTTCAGTTCAGTCCTTTGTCATGAACGAATCATGGTCAGTAGCATTTTGAACTTGGTGATGGCTTTCAGGGCATGCGGATGATGGGCCGGCATTAGGACGATATCCCCAGGTTTGCCGCGCAATGGCTTGCTATCCACTGCGACTTCCACCTCGCCTTCCAAGACCTGCACTAAGGCGTCAAAAGGAGCAGTATGTTCACTGAGGCCTTGCGTTTCGTCGAAGGCGAAGAGCGTCACGTTCCCAGTGTCTCGGCTGACGATCGTTCGACTGACGACCGACCCCTCTTGATAGCTGATCAGGTTTAATAGATTGATCGCTTCTGAAACCGGAACTTCAGGTCCTTTCTTTGACTTGGGAGAACTCATCTGCGCTCCGGTTTTGCGTGGGTCGCATCTTGAGGTGGATGTTCTGCGTGCATTTCCGTTTCCGGAGACGCTCCGGATTCTTGGAAATGACCCTGGGCGGGCATACTGGATGCTTCGTGGATCCGTTCGACGTAGTGAACGAACTCGACGTAGGCTTCAACATACTCGCGGCCCGCGGCGAGATCTTCGGCGCGAAAGTGCTTTTTAGTCAGCGCTTTTTCATAGTGTTCACGGAGACCTTTTTGCATCGCGTCGGTCAAGAGCGCCTTCACCTGTTCCATGGAACCCTCTTCGAGCGCTCGGTCCGCAGCGGGAATTGCCGGCCCAAGATCGCGTCCCGCGGGCTTGAGTCCGGTATAGGGCGCTCCTTCGCCTGCACGATGCAGGCGTACTAGCGTCTCAAACAAGTATCGATCTGCCAGTTCCTTCGCTTCGGGGCTCAGGTTTCTTACTGCCAGTGTCGCCTGGAAGACTCGCCTGACTTCGGCCTCATCCTTCTTCTGGACCCATATGAGGACAAGATTTGCATCGCGGGTCTCGAGTGCCTTACGAGCAGCCTTAACCACCGGGCCGTCCATTCCGTCACAGTGTGCTGCTGCCGGGCTGCTTATAATGAACAGAACCATCGCTGCTATAAGGGTGGCACGCAGGGGCGATACTGTGTGTTGTCTGCTCATTATTCTCTCCGCGAGGACGGCAATCGCTGAAGAACGAGACCGGTCCCGTTAGTTTTCATGTTTTTTCTTGGGCCAGGAGATTGTCAGCAAAAAGACACTCTGTTTCAGGGCTTCCACATCGTGTGCTACGGCACCGTCAAGCGCTAGCAAGTTTCCCACGGGTAGCTCTATGGTCGCATCGGCCAAGTGAAGGCGTATGTGGCCCGCCACCGTAAGAATCGTGATCCTCGCTTCGGTCTTGTGCTCCTTCATGACGGTGTTCGCCTTCATCGAGATGAGGACAACGCGCAAGTCAGGGTATTTCACGAGGGTCTTCGAACTGCGGCCTGTACCACGCAGCCATGGTTCCTGCTGGCGCAGTTGTTTGACCTCTTCCGGGAGGCTGACTTGCAGCAGCGAACTCGCCAGATGGGGCAGCCGCTGCATGCTATTAGTGTTCCTACGAGACTGACTGACGTTTTTCTGGGGAGCCATGTTTCATACCTCCGTTGTCTGCATGTTGTGTCCGCGCCAGAGCTTGCCGATTCTTGCGCTAGAGTGTTGCACAGGAAATCACCCTACTCCTTGTTGTAGCGCTCTACTGGAGCCTCCTGTGCTGCGGGACGGCGCGCGAACGTGAACAACAGATTCACCGCGAAGATCGTGACGGCGGTCATCTCGATGATGGCCGACACCGGGAGCCACGACCACGCCCAGTTGGCGAAGCCTTGGTAGGCGAGAATCTCGGAACTGACGCGAAGCAGGCAGCCTGTCCCCAGCAGCAGGAGCGAGAGAAACATCAGTCTGGTGCTGAACAGCAGGCGCATTCCGGAAAATGCCGGCAAAACTCTCTGGCCCACACTGAACACCATCGTGGCCAGGAAGCCCACGGTCAACGCATGGCGCGACGCGCCCCAGATGCCATGAGAGCCCTCGACCGAATTGGCCCAGATTCCCAGGGCAGCCGCGACGATGGCCCAGACGTACGCCAGGCGCACAAATACCGGAAAGCTCGCGTGCACCCCCTTCACCTTGGGCGGTTGCCGTGTGCGCTCAAGGAGGCTGAGGGCCCACACCGCTATGAGGATCCCACCCAATAGCAAGAGCACAGCTGGTCTCATCCAGCCCATCATTGCGGCAATCACACCGGCGGAGTTCACCGCGACTGCCAGGAGCAGCACGCGCCCGCGTACCGGGCGCAATCCCAGGAAGATCGGGAGCCACTTGGCGCTGAATCCCCAGACGAAGGGAACGAGGAATCCCCAGGTCTCGAGCACCAGGAACCGCTGGTCGAATTCAGTGGGGAGATCCGGTGAGATGCCACGATACGCAAGCCACATGGCGGCGCCCAAATTGACAAGCAGGGTAAGCAAAAGACCTGTGGCGGCCGCGATGACCACTAGTACCCATTCGTCTAACTTCTGTCTGCCGGAGTCCTGCGGTCGGTGGCCGGAAACCGAGTGGAAGAAAATTACGAAGGCAACTACCTCCAGTGCCGCCGAAACGGGCAGCACCACACGCCATTGCCACTGGTAAACTCCCGTTAGCCAGCGCAAAGTTATGCCCGAAGTCCAGAGCGCCCAGCACACCCACGCGGCCCACAACGCAAATGGATTCATCCGCCGCAACTTGGGAATGGAATAGAAGCCAATGCCTAGGATGAACGTGCCGATCCAACCGAAAATCTGAGCATGCCCATGTGCCTGGACCCATCCGGCAGAGACCGAATTCGACGCATGGCGGCTGCTGATCGCAAGCAAGTTCCAAACACCCAGGAAGGTTCCCGGTAGAAGCATGAAGGCCAGACCGGTCGTGATATAGAGCATGAGCAAGCGGGACAGGCTGGTCTCCCTGGTCCGGGTGATCTCGAAGATCTCCCCGGGCGTAAGGGCCCGGCCCACCTGCGTCTCAATCCGTGTGGCTAGTGCCGACATGCTCGCTTCCGTTCTTTTCAGTGTCCCCGTTCCATCTCGATCGCCCGCGGAAACAGGATGTTGTTTTCCAGATGAATGTGCTGGTGCAGGTCAGTTTCGAAAGCAGCCAAGGCCTTATAGAGGGTCTGGTAACTGATGCAGGCATCGCCTGGAGGCGTATATCCAGCGCTCGCCTGACGCATCGCCCGCAAGGCATCGCCCGCTGAGTCGTGTTCGTGCATCATCATGGCGACCGGATTCTGCACGGTTCCAAATGGCGGCGGCAGGACCGGTTCCTTTTGGATCACAGCCTCCTCCATCCGCACAATATATGGGAAGAGCATCATCTCTTCCTTCATCATGTGCGTGGTGAGTTCCTGAGCGACCCCTTGAAAGCTGGCGCGGACCTGCTGCAGCTCAGGATGGTTCTTGCCGTGTACCGAGTAGACCTTATCGAACAACGGTCGCAGCCGAGCGATTTCCTCGCGTGTGTACTTGTGGTGCGTGCTGTTGATGTGGGCCACCAGATCAGCCAAGGGCTCCGTCTGCCAGTTGCGGTCCTTTTGTTTGGCCCTTGCTGTCTGCTCTGCCAGTTCAAGAGAATCCAGTACCTGATCAACCGACAGGTTCGAGGCAGCACAGGCCTCTTCCAACGACTTGCTTCCACCGCAGCAGTAATCGATCCCGAATCTTTCGAATATGCGAGTGGCTTCGGGGAATTCCACCGCCACCTCGCGTACCGTCTTTGCAGTGCTCACGCTCATGACGTTTCTCCTCGCAGCTCGCTGCCGTCCGCGAGCCCGCTACGTTACGACACTATCGAAGCGGGCAACAGAAAACGATGACTTTTGTCACGATCGAAAAAGAAAAGCCGGAGCCTCTTCGAACCAGCGGTGCAGCCTCCGTCGCGGAGGAACAGCACACTCCCTTCAAGACCGCGTGACAAAAGTCATTGCGGCTTGAAATGGGCGTGCGCTAGCTTGCCGCACACTGGGTGGGCTCGGCGGTCTTGCGCAATGGGCCGCAGATAAGCCATGCACGGGGAGGTCTTCGTGGACACCTCTGTGTATTTCGGCGTGTATTGCCGCTGCTGTGACAATCGCATCGCGTTAGTCGAGGTCATATCCGGGCCAAGGATCTACCAGTGGTTTGTGCCGCGCATCCCTCCGTTTGAAGTGCGGTGTGAGAAGTGCGGCGCGTCCCTCACCTACCGGTATCGTCACGTGATCGTTTTCGAGGCTCCCACCCTTGAGGACCTCGACACGCATCCTGCTTTCCGATACGTCTGAGATTTGCTGGAAGTCCCCGATGGGTTGGAATTTACTCGGATGCCTGGCTCGCAGCTTCCAATGCTTTCAGATCGAGGATTAGTACATGCCGGCCATCGAGCTGCAACACCCCTTCGGCCTGCAGACGGCTAAGATTGCGGGAGACGAGTTCACGTACCGTTCCGATCTGTGAGGCCAGCTCCTGGTTGCTGGCGGGCAAAGCAACCTGGATGCCGTCGCCGGCGCGTTTTCCCTCCTTTTGCGCCACTCTTAGCAGGAACGATGCGAGCCGGTGGCGCACAGTTGTGAACGACAGCTCCTCGATGATCCCCACCAGCCGCCGCAGGCGTGCGCCTACGACCCTCAATACTTTGAGCGCAACCTGGGGATGGGCCAGGCACAACGCGTGGAAGTCTTGTTTGCTCACGAACAGCAGTGTGGTGTCGTCGACCGCAGCTGCCGATGCGGGGTAGTTTCCTCCGTCAAAGACCGGCAATTCTGCCACCGAGCTACCCGGCCCGTCCACGCTAAGCACATGCTCGCGCCCACCAGAGGAACTCTTGAAGATACGGATTTGCCCGGATTCGACCACGTACATGCCCAAACAAGGTTCACCTTCGCCGAAAACAATCTCACCCGCTGCATAGCGGCGCGGAACAGCACGCTGCAGAAGGAAAACGAGTTCTCCCTCGGTCAGACCGGAAAAGATCGGGACCTTCGCCAGCGTCTGACTATGATTGACCTTCGCTTCGGGCACGGTAGGTATTGTATTCGACAGATTCCAGCTGTGACATGAGTCACATGCACGCGGTGACGACTCTGGCAGGCTTGACTACGAGATAAGAGGCAGGCAGGAGGGCAGCGTGGTACCGCGTTTTGACTTTAATGAGCGCCCATTCATTGTGATCTGGGAGACAACCCAGGCGTGTGACCTGGCTTGCGTGCACTGCCGAGCATGTGCCCAGCCACTCCGCAGCAGTCTCGAACTGAGCACCGACGAAGCCAAGCGCCTTATCGACGAGGTCGTCGCTCTCGAAGCTCCGGTCTTTGTGCTCACCGGCGGCGACCCCCTGAAGCGTCCTGATATCTTCGAATTGGTCGAATACGCCTCAACTCATCGAGTGCGAATCTCCCTCACCCCAAGTGCGACCCCGCTCCTGACGCAGGAAGCGATTCGCCGATTGAAACAGTGTGGCTTGGCCCGGCTGGCCATCAGTCTCGATGGGCCGAGCGCTGAAATTCACGACGCATTCCGGCGAGTGCCAGGTTCCTACGATTGGACACTACGCGCGGTACGCTGGGCGCGCGAGATCGGACTGCCGGTTCAGATCAACACCACGATCACGCGACACAACTTGCAGTACCTGGATTCGATGATCGAACTGCTCCAGCAACTCGATATCGTTCTCTGGAGTGTCTTCTTCCTAGTGCCAACTGGCCGGGGATCGACGATCGACCTGATCTCGGCCGAGGAGTTCGAGCAGGTCTTTGAGCGGCTCTACCAGACCTCGCACCGGGTGAAATTTGATATCAAGAGCACCGAAGCGCAGCACTATCGCCGCTTCCTGCTGCAGCGCCGGACCGAAGAGAAGCGCAAAGGTAACGGCCGGTCAGTTCCGCCGCTGCTCAGCACAAGTACTGCAGACGGCATCGGACGCGCCCGCGGAATCAACGATGGCAAGGGCTTCGTCTTCATTTCTCACCTTGGAGAAGTATTCCCCAGCGGTTTTCTGCCCGTCTCCGCTGGAAACATACGCAAGCAGTCGTTGACGGAGATCTATCGGCTTTCGCCGCTTTTTGTCTCTCTGCGTGACAGCAAGAACCTGAAAGGCAAGTGCGGCATTTGTGAATTCCGCGAGGTCTGCGGCGGGTCGCGGGCACGAGCTTATGCCCTGACCGGGGATGTGTTTGCCGAGGAACCCTGCTGCGTTTGGCAACCTGAGCCGCCGGTCACCGGAGGCGGTGAAGGTAAACATCCAGTTGACCATCAGC
>JAIQFW010000189.1 GCA_020073105.1 Terriglobia bacterium | reverse complement strand
GCCCTCACGCAGGTGGGAGGCTACACGCGAAAAGGCGGGTAACTTTTCCACGTCCACGAAGAGATCGCGGACGAAGGGGAGAACCATTGCCTTTTGATTTTATCAGGAGTGCGAGTTCGTTGAGTCTGGCCCGTACTTGTGTGGGACCGGGTCTCCCGACCCGGTCGGGCGGTGCGCAGCAACGCAGAAGCTGCCGAGATGCGCTCGGCCAGGACGGGTCAAAGACCCGTCCCCACACAATCCTTCATCCCCTCAGCAGCGGCCTGGTCAGACAAGTGGGCCCGCCGCCACCGTTGATGCAGAGCTCGGACCCAGGGAACGTGCGGACATCGAACCCCGCTGCTCGCAGCTTCGCATTGGTCTTGGCATTTTCGTCCAGGGCGAGCAACCGCTTGTTGCCCAGCGCCAGCACGTTGCAGGCGAGCGTGGACCGCTCCGTTGGATCGATCTCGATGAACTGATAACTTCGCACCTTCAGCAACTCCACCGTTTCCACCGCCAGCCACGGCAGGTCCACCAGCGCTGTATTCTCGTCCAGCGGGTCCGAGCAGGGCCCGCAGCTGCGCGATTCCCGCAGCATTGGTGCGGTAACCGTTCCCAACCAGCAGAGTCTTCGAATTCAGCCAAACGATGTCACCCGCCTCGGCGGTTCCGGGAGACTTGATCTCACCCGATATGGCCATCCCCAGCCGCTGGCAAAACTCGCGATGGCGTTGTGCCTCAACCCTGCGGCTGGGTTTGCCGGGGTTCATCGCGATCAACCCGTAATCGGTGGCCAACGACGGATCATGGGTATAAACGGCGTCGAGAGAGAGATCTGGGGACCCGGGAAGCTGTACGACCTCCGCACCCGCTTCCTGCAGCTGATGGCACAACGCCTCATGCTGAGCCTGGGCTGCGCCGAAGTCAGGACGGCGAAGAAATCCCAGCTTCTGCCACCCGCTTGATTGCCCCGGAGTGTCCCAGCCGGCGGAGCGCGGCGAGCAAACCATCACCCGGCGCAGGGGTGCGACCATCGAATGCCCGTTAAAAGCGCGCGACAGCGTCGAGGTCTGCAATCGGTTGTCCTGTGCAGCAATCTAAATGGCGTGGTCTGGGAAAGCAATCTGGGGGTCGTGTGGCGACTGGTATACAAAAAGATCAGGACGGTCCGGAGCCCCCCGAGACCGTCCTTAAAACCCTCCCGGTTAGAAGGGCGTGTACTGGAATCAAGACTACCGGCGCGGTATTTCAGGACTGTTGCAAAATTGTAAATTTCCGGTAAATTCAGTTACCTCTTTGTTACTGGTTACATCCCCGCAGACGGCTCCAGGATGGGACTGCGGTCACATCTGCCTGTGACCGGACGCGCTGCGGCGCCAATCCCGGCTGTTACCATGATAAGTCGATGTTTGCAGGAGGTCGTATGCCGCGCAAGACCGAGATTTCGCGCAAATTGCAGAAACGTGCCGAGCAGATGATTCCCGGCGGCGTGAATTCGCCGGTGCGCGCCTTTCGGTCGGTGGGCGGAGATGCGCCTTTCATGGTGCGGGGGGAAGGCTCCCACATCTTCGATGCCGACGGCAACGAGTACATCGATTACATCGGCTCCTGGGGCCCTCTGATCCTGGGTCACGCTGCGCCAACCGTGGTCGATGCAATCATTGCCGCCGCCCGCAAAGGCACCAGTTTCGGGGCGTCCACCCCAACCGAAGCCGACCTGGCGGAGCTTGTGCTCTCCGCGTTTCCTCACATGCAGAAGGTCCGGTTCGTCAGCTCGGGCACGGAAGCCACGATGTCGGCCATCCGCCTGGCCCGCGCCTATACCAAGCGCAAGTACATCGTTAAGTTTGAAGGCTGTTATCACGGCCACGCCGACGCCCTGCTAGTGAAGGCCGGCTCGGGAGTCGCGACTCTCGGCATCCCCGGTTCAGCCGGTGTGCCGGAAGAATTCACCCAGTTCACCCTTGCGCTGCCCTTCAATGACACCGACGCACTGGAACAGGCGTTCAAGAAATTCAGGCACCAGATTGCCTGCGTGATCGTTGAACCGGTGGTGGGAAATATGGGTTGTGTACCCCCAGCCCGTGGATATCTGGAAGCCCTGCGGGCCCTTACCCAACGCGACAAGAGTGTGCTGATTTTTGATGAAGTCATGACCGGTTTCCGCCTGGCCTTCGGAGGTGCGCAGGAGCTCTATGCGGTGACTCCAGACCTCACCACCATGGGCAAAATCATAGGTGGCGGGCTTCCCGTCGGGGCCTATGGCGGGCCGTCGGAGATCATGGAACTGGTGGCTCCGCTGGGGCCCATGTATCAGGCGGGGACGCTCTCCGGCAACCCATTGGCGATGGCAGCGGGACTCGCTACTCTGCGGCATTTGCGTGAGCACAAGCAGGAGATTTATGAGCGACTGGACAAGCTGAGCGGGGAACTGGCCGCGGGGGTTGCAGCGGCGGCAAAAGATGCCGGGGTGCCCATCTGCTTCAACCGGGTGGGCTCGATGTTCACCTGGTTCTTTGCCCCGGGACCAGTGACCGACTGGGATTCGGCAGCTAAGTCTGACACCGAGGCGTTCGCACGATTCTTCTGCTCCATGCTGGACAGCGGTGTTTACCTGCCGCCTTCCCAATTTGAAGCAGCGTTCCTCAGCGGTGCCCATTCCGAAGAGGACATTCAGCAGACCGTCACCGCCGCGAAGCAGGCGTTCGAGCTGGTGCATGCATAGAGTCGTGACCTGAGAACTGGGAACTAGGAACTGAGACCTGGTTTTCGAAACATCTCGGGAACCGTCACGAACTCGTAGCCTTCTGCCTTGTAGCGAGCAATCAGACGATCGGTTGCGCTCACGGTTTGCGACCGGTCGGCGCCGAACGCCGCGTGGCTTCCATCGTGTAACAGCATCACGTCACCGCCACGAATTTGCCTCCCCACCTTGTGTTCAATGTACTTCGCGGGTTTTCCGCTCCAATCCCATCCGGTGACGTTCCACATCACGGGTTCCAGGCCCAGGCTGCGCGCCAATTGCAGGGTTCCCGGCCGGCGTCCGCCGAACGGCGGACGGAATAGCCGGGAATGCTCTCCTACGGCATCCCGCAGAGCCTGATCACACCGTTGAAGCTCAAGGCGGGTCCGCTGCGCGGAGGCAAAAATCAGGTTGGGATGACTGAAGGTATGATTGCCCACCACATGCCCAGCCTGCACCACCGCTCGAACGATATCGGGCCTGTGTTCCACGTGGCGGCCGATCAGGAAGAACGTGGCGCGGACGTCGTGCTTCGCCAGCACCTCCAGCAAATGCAGGGTGCAGGGGTCATTCGGCCCGTCGTCGTAGGTGAGCGCGAGCTTCTTTGAGCCTCGCGGCAATCCCGTGAAGGTGCGCCCGTACCACTGCCCGGTGGGCGCCATGGATTGGTAGCCGGCAGTGACAACCGCTGTCAGGCCGGCAGCAGCAGTAAGGGCAGCACCGAGCATGGCAGAGATTGTAATTGCCGATCGCCGATTTTCGATTGTCGATTTAGCTTTGCCGCGGTTCCAATCGCCAATTGGCAATTGGAAATCGGTAATCCCTGTTAACCTTTTCCTCAATTGCACGCTCTGCGGTCTCGGGTTATGCTGCCTAGCGAAGCCGCGATTCCTCGAGCCCATGGCCAATCTCTTCGAGCTGCCCCGCTACATTGCGGTAGAAGGTCCCATACGCGTCGGAAAGAGCACCCTGGCGCGGATTCTGGCCGAACGCCTGAGTGCGCAGCGCGTCATGGAAATGGAGGACAACCCCTTCTTGCGCGCCTTTTACGCTGGCGAGCGCGGAGCGGGGTTCCAGGCACAGTTTGCGTATCTGATCCGCCGCTTCGAGCAGCTTCGCGCGCTCGATCTCGGGGCGCGCTCGCAGAAAACCGTGGTCGCTGACTTTATTTTCGAGAAGGACAAGCTCTTCGCCTGCCTCAACCTCACCGACCAGGAACTCGATACCTACAATCGTTATTACAACTACTTTCGTGAGCAACTCCCGACTCCCGACTTGGTCATCTATCTGCAAGCCAGTCCCGAGGTGCTGAAGAAGCGCCTGCGCAAGAAGAACGCGCCGGGCGAAAAGGCAATCAACGAGGAATACCTGGAGGAAGTGATCAAGGCCTACGAGCACTTTTTCTTTCACTACACATCCTCGGACCTGCTGATCGTCAACACTTCAGAGATCGACTTCGTGGAACGTAACGAAGATCTGCAGGAGCTGCTGCGGAAAGTTTCCGCCCCGATCAAGGGAACGCAGTACTTCCTGCCGCTGGGGAGGGAAGAGGCGGCCAGCGCGTAGGGTGGCCACGTGGGGACAGCCGCCCTCGGCTGTCCTAGAGCAAGCGCAGACTTTTGAGATGATCAGTTATGTGAATTACTACCGCTGTCCGAAGGACGGGGCTGAATGGGCAGATGCTTGGTCATGCATGTGCAACGCCAAATGCCCGGTGTGTAGTGCCGAGATCGAGCCGTATGGAAGCGATAAGATCAGGGCTCCTTTAGCTCATGAATTTGCAATGCAGCATTGATCTTGCCGCAGCTTACAAGGCTGGGCCGCAGATCGCACGTGTGCTCAGCGAACACTGGTGCAGCCGGGAGCTTTACTGTCCAGCTTGCGACTCCAGTCATATATCTCCATCAAGGGTGAATACGCCTGCGTTCGATTTCACCTGCCCGAAGTGTGGACAAACCTTTCAGCTGAAGAGTTCACGGGCCTGGAATCCAAGGAAGATTGTCGATGCGGGATACGACACAATGATTCGGGCAATCAGGTCAGATAAGGCCCCCCATCTCCTCCTACTTCAATACACGAGTGAGTGGTATATCCAAAACGTCCTGCTTGTTCCTAGGATGTTTTTCTCTGAGAGCGTCATTGAAAAGCGGAAGCCACTGAGCCCGGCAGCGCGTAGAGCTGGATGGGTTGGCTGCAACATACTACTTAGCGGCATTCCTGAAGATGGAAAGATCGCCATTGTTTCGGACGGCGTGCCCGAACCGGAACAGCAGGTTAGGGGCGAATTTGAGCGGGTAAGGGGGCTGGCCGAATTGCCCCCATCTCTAAGGGGCTGGACTGTAGATGTTCTGAATGCCGTCCGACGGCTCGGGAAGTCTCGGTTTTCCCTTCAGGAGCTGTACCAGCTTGAGCCGGTGTTGCAGGCGGCGCATCCTCGCAACCGGAATGTACGCCCGAAAATACGTCAGCAACTCCAGGTGCTCCGGAACCTGAGACTCCTTGATTTCACGGACAGGGGAGCCTATCAGCTTCGTTCATGAAGAAACAAAGGACCGGGCCGTCCGGGTCCACACCCTGAGCGTTTTGCTTGGGGCTCTGGCCAAGTAGGAGAGAATGATTATCGACTCACGGCCTACGACCCGGCATTCGGGAAGAAAATGAGGAGAGCGGCATCCATTATGAGCCGCTACCGCAACACGCTTAGGGACCTGGCAGAGCGTTGACTCGGGCGTGTCGCGCGTCTTCACGTTCTCGCTCCCGACTTCGCTCCGCAAACATCTCCTCGAACATTGACGGCTCACCCGGTTTGGGCTTAAGAAGGCCCATGATCTCGTCCAACTGTTCGGTCGTCATAGTGGGAAAGTTTCCGCCTACATCTCTCAAGCTGGCCGTAGTGCGGTGAGTTCGCATCAGCATATTGTAGACGCGCGAATCAGCGTCTCGGGGAAGATTGCCTGGTGGCTACTTAACTATCGTGTTTCCAATGGTCTACCGGAATGCCCTCCTCCCCCTAGCCACGACCCCTCCTTTGCGACTACAATTCCCCCAGCATCATCCAAGATGCGTACAGGCTCTATCCGGCGAAGCCGGAGGGGCACTGGAGGACACAGTGAGTCTCACGCCGATCGGCGAACCGCGCCAGAAGATTACCGTCGCTTCTCTTCGCGAAAAGAAAATTCAACATCAACCCATTACCTGCCTGACTGCCTACGACTACGCCAGCGCACGCTTGGTGGACGAAGCCGACATCGACATCATCCTGGTCGGGGACTCGCTGGCCCAGACCATGCTCGGCTACGAGAACACGCTTTCCGTAACCGTCGACGAAATGCTGCACCACGTTCGGGCAGTGCGGCGAGGCGTAAAGCACGCGTTGCTCATCGCTGACATGCCCTACGGGTCTTACCACGTGGGAACGGAAGATGCGGTCAAAAATGCATCCCGCTTCGTGAAGGAAGGCGGCGCCGAGGCGGTCAAGATCGAAGGCGGAGAAAAGCGGGCCGACTTGATTCGCCGTGTTATCGACGCCGAGATTCCCGTGGCTGGCCACATTGGCCTCACGCCGCAATCAGTAAACGTCATGGGTGGGTACAAGGTGCAGGGCAAGTCGCTGGCGGGAGTGGAACAGCTCATGCGGGACGCGGTGGCACTGGACCGGGCTGGGGTTGCCTGCATCTATCTGGAGGGCATTCCGCGGGAAGTGGCCGCCATGATCACGGCGGAGGTTGCGACTCCCACCATTGGCATTGGTGCTGGACCGGAGTGCGATGGTCAGGTCCTGGTCTTCCACGACATTCTGAACTTGACGTTCGGCCCACCGGCAAAGTTTGTGCGCCGTTATGGGGATGCGGCTGCCTTGATCACAGACGCGGTGCAGGCCTTCCGATCTGACGTTCTGTCGCGCCAGTACCCGTCGGACAGCGAGTCCTACCACCTGTCCAAAGAAACGCAGCAGGCCCTGGAAACCGTGCTGGAGCGCAAGCAGGGGATGCGGCGATAGAATTGGCTGGGATGAGATACTTATCTTCTCTGAAATTGCTTGCAGGCATCGTTGCCCTCGCCTTTCTTGCGGGTTGCGCCAAGCCCCCAGCTTCTTCACAGGTCAATCCTTGGTTGCGCATCGAGGCGCTGCCTCCCGCGGATCCGCAAAAAATTACGAGCGTCCGCAACATGAAAGATTGGAAAAATCCTTACTTGATCGTCCGGGTGGACGGCGTGGCGCTGCTCGACGCCAGCAATAATGAACAGAGAATTCTCAAGCCCGATCAACTGGTCGGCGCTCTAGCCCAGCTGCCCGCCTCGGCTTGGCCTTATGGGAGGGTTGTAGCCGTGGCGCAAAATGCGGTCTTCGGGTCCGACGCGGACAAAGCTCAACTGCGCCGAAACCGGGCCGTAGTGGCGGGGACCCTCGAAGACCTGCAAGTGCTTATCAACTGGGTTCCGTCAGCCTGAAATGACCAATGCACATGAAGATCTGCAAAACGGTTGAGCAGATGAGGCTCGCCTCGCGCACCGCCCACCGCGCGGGCAAGCGCGTGGGCTTCGTGCCCACCATGGGGGCGTTGCACGAAGGCCACCTGTCACTGGTGCGTGCCGCTAAGGCTCGATCCGACGTGGTTGCGGTCTCGATCTTCGTTAATCCCACACAATTTGGCCCCAAGGAAGACCTGGCAAAATACCCGCGGCCGTTTGAGCGGGATTGTGAACTCTTGGAGAACGAAGGTGTGGATTTGCTGTTCGCCCCCTCAGCCGAGGAGATGTACCCGAAAGGCGCTGTCACTTGGGTGGAGGTTGAGGGCTTGAGCCAGAAGCTCTGCGGCAGGTCGCGTCTCGGACATTTCCGCGGGGTGACTACAGTCGTCTCCAAACTTTTCCACATCATCGAACCTGATCTGGCTTTCTTCGGCCAGAAGGACGCCGCCCAGGCCGCGATCATCCGCCGCATGGTGCACGACCTGAATTTTCCTATCGAGATCGTGGTCTGCCCGATCGTGCGCGAGCCTGACGGTCTGGCCATGAGCTCGCGCAACGCGTACTTGAGTCCGCAGGAACACAAGTCAGCCCTGGTGCTCCACCGTACCCTGACTGAAATTCAGAGTCTCTTTGCACATGGCGAACGAAATTCCGCCCGCCTGATCGAAGCCGGGAAGAAAGTCCTCGCACAGGAACCTGGCGTACGCCTGGATTATCTGGGAATTGTGGATCCGGACTGCCTGGAACCGATTACTGACCTGCAAGATCAAGCTCTGGTGGCCGTGGCCGCCTTTGTCGGATCGACCCGACTCATCGACAACCTCGTGCTACGCGCCATTTAACGATGGAGGACGGGCGTCCCCGCACGTCCGCACCCTCCACAAACCTGTCTTCCTGAGCGGAGTCGAAGGACCCTCGCTTTCTAAATACTCAACCGGCGTCTCGATGAATTCTCTCTAGACGCACCGTACAGAGAACTGCCTGCCGCGACTTTGCTGGCTGTTGGTAAACACCGCCGGGGCCTAGTAAAACGAGGGGGCAGGTTTTGAGTGTAATCGCCTTCCATGAGAAGGCCGGTCGGAGTCAAGTGGGTTCTTTTGTTTTTTCGTTGGGCAAGGTTTTTCTCCCCGCCGAGTCGCCACCACTGTCGCCACCCTTCCATCCGCACTCTCAGTGAGCGATTGTTCGCTCGGTGCAAGTTGGGTGTTCTCGTTTCAGCCGGTGCTGCCACCTGATTATCGACCTGTGGTTCCATTTCTAGGAATGGAACTTGGGCCAGGCGATTAACGCAGTCACCGGAACTCGGCTTGGACTCTGGTTTTTCCCTTCCCGGGGATGTTTTGCTTACGCTGCGACCGGGACCACACACCCGCCGCTGTTGCGCAACGGTTCGTACACCTCTCCGCTCACCCACAGGTGATGCAGCAGGACTGCCAGTTTTCGTGCGGCGGCGATGATGGCCCGCTTTTTCCCATTTCTTCCACCACGTTCGGCCAGCTTCAAGCCCCAGCGCCGTAGATCACTGTCGGCCCCAAACGGCCCCAGAATGTGCTGCGCACCTTGCACCAACAGGGTTCGCAGATAGGGATCGCCTTCCTTGCTGATGTGCATTGGCGGCTCACTCTGCCCCGAGTTCCTCCGTCCCGGCTGCAGTCCCAGATAGCAGCCCACGTCACGGCTCTTGCGAAAGCGATGCGCATCTTCCAGCGTCAGCAGAAACGTCAGCGCGATCAGCGTGCCTACGCCCTTTAC
>JAIQFW010000188.1 GCA_020073105.1 Terriglobia bacterium | reverse complement strand
AGCTACCGGCATGCTGGACGGCAAACGCGCCACCACACACTGGGCCCTGGCCGACCTGTTTCGCCAGAAATATCCTCGGGTGAGATGGATGCCGGAGTTGATGGTGACCGAGGACCACGAGTTCTATTGCGGCGGAGGAGTGCACGCGGCGCTGGATCTCAGCCTGTATCTGGTGGAGAAGTTCTGCGGCCACGAGGTTGCCATGCAAAGCGCCAAGGCGTTGCTCATTGAGACACCGCGCGCCTGGCAGGCCGGGTTCGCCATCGTCCCGCTAAAGACCGATCATAGCGATGACGCCATTTCCAGCGCGCAGGAGTGGATGCACCAGAATTTTCAACGGGATTTTCCGCTCGACGCGCCGGCCCGGCGCGTGGCCATGAGCCTGCGCAATTTCGTCCGCCGCTTCAAGCGAGCTACTGGGGACAGCCCTCGGACCTACTTGCAGAAGCTGCGAATCGCCGCCGCCAAGCGCCTGCTGGAGAGTGACCATCGCACCATGCAGGAGATCAGCGACGCCGTGGGATATCAGGATGTCGCCTTCTTCCGCCAGCTCTTTCAGCGGCACACGGGGGTATCCCCCAGCGCGTATCGGGAGAGGTTTGGGGTGTAGAGAGCGCGTCTTTCACGGAGGGAAACCAGTCCGAACCCCAGGGAACTGTGACTCCCGACAAGGCCTGCCCAGTCTATCCTTGAATTCTCCTAAGATCCAGTATATTGTATATACATATTCGTCACTACGAGGCGGATGTGGAATTTACCTGGGACGAACGCAAGAACCGGGTGAACCGGCGCCGGCACGGCATCAGCTTCGAGACCGCGGTGCTGGTCTTCGACGACCCGCATCATGTGTCGGTGCAGGACCGCGAAGTTGACGGGGAAGAGCGTTGGCAGACCATCGGAATTGTGGGCGGACTTCACGTACTGTTGGTCGCCCACACGGTAGATGAAGAAGAGGAGGTCATCCGCATCCTTTCAGCACGAAAGGCAACACCGCGGGAGAGACACTTTTATGCCCAAGAGAACTAAGACAGCCAGAGCGAACCGAACCTCAGATCGAGTCCTTACGGCGAAGCAGAATCGGGAGCTGGCAGCTTTGACCAGTCTCCGTGACGATCAGATTGACACCTCGGACATCCCCGAACTTCCGCCCCGCGCGTGGAAGGAGGCGGTACGTGGGCGGTTCTATCGCCCCGTCAAACAGGCGGTATCCATGCGCCTTGATGCTGATGTCGTCGCATGGCTGAAGAAGCGGGGCAAAGGGTACCAGACGCGGGCCAACCGCATCCTCCGGCAACACATGCTGGCGGATAGCAAGCGAGCCTGATGTGGGGTGTAGAGCGTTTCGCTCGATCCTACTACGGCCGGGTCATCTTCTCCGGCTTCACCAGCTGATCGAACTCCTCGGCAGTCAGATGCCCCAGCTTCACCGCCGCCTCTTTCAAGCTGGTATGCTCAACATGCGCGGTGTGTGCAATCTTGGCCGCGTTGTCATAACCTACCTTCGGCGCCAGCGCTGTCACCAGCATCAGCGAGTTCTTTACGTACCAGTCAACTTTGGCCTTGTCGACCTCAATGCCATTGATCATGTACTCGACGTAGCCGTGGCAGGCGTCGGCGACCAGCGTGACCGAGTGCAGGAAGTTGTAGATCATCACCGGCTTGAAAACATTCAGTTCGAAGTTGCCTTGTGAGCCGGCGAATCCGACCGCTGCCGTGGCCCCGTGAACCTGCACGCACACCATGGTCATGGCTTCGCACTGGGTCGGGTTGACCTTGCCCGGCATGATCGACGAGCCGGGTTCGTTCTCCGGGATAGACAGTTCGCCCAGGCCGCAGCGCGGGCCAGAAGCCAGCCAGCGAATGTCATTCGATATCTTCATGAACGACGCTGCCAGGGTTTCCATCGCTCCTTGTGCAAAGACGATCTCATCGTGCGCCGACAGCGCAGCGAACTTGTTGGGATGGGAGCGGAAGGGAAGTCCGGTCAGCTCGGCGATCCTCTTCGCGGCACGCTCCGCAAATTCCGGATGGGTATTTAGCCCGGTGCCTACGGCAGTCCCACCAATCGCCAGCTCATACAGTCCCTCCAAAACCTGCTCCAGCCGCCGGATGTCGCGCTCCAGCAGGCTGGCCCAGCCGCCGAACTCTTGCCCGATGGTGAGCGGCACCGCATCCTGGAGATGCGTTCGACCTATCTTGACCACGTCGCTGAATTCCTTCGCCTTGGCTGCGATCGCGTCATGAACGGTCTTAACGGCGGGAATCAGCGCATTCTTTACCCGCTCCGCGGCTGCAATGTGCATCGCCGCCGGGAAGGTGTCATTTGACGACTGCGACATGTTCACGTGGTCATTGGGGTGAATCGGTTTTTTCGATCCCATCTCACCGCCCGCCAGTTCAATGGCGCGGTTGGAAATGACCTCGTTGACGTTCATGTTGGTCTGCGTGCCGCTGCCGGTTTGCCAGATGCGAAGCGGGAACTGGTCGTTCAGCTTGCCGGCAATGACTTCGTCCGCGGCCTGCACGATAAGCTTAGCTTTATCGGCCGGTAGCTTGCCCAGGTCTTGGTTGACCAGCGCGCACGCTTTCTTGAGGATGCCGAAAGCGCGGATCAACTCCGGCGGCATGGTGTCGCGGCCAATGTTGAAGTGCAGCAAGGAACGTTGCGTCTGCGCACCCCAGTAAACGTTAGATGGGACTTCGATCTTCCCCATGCTGTCGGATTCAATGCGGGTGTTGGTCGTTGGCTCAGCTAGGGTTGCCATATCGTACTCCCGTAATTCCATGAAAGATCATTACCACCCCGGATTATAACGCCGGACGACGTGGGCCCTGCGGCCCGCGTCACACGCGGTCGTGACATGGCTCGCCGAGTCATCCCTTGGCGCATGCTAGAATCTTTAGCTCCTGACAACCACCGCTGTGGCCAAGCCCATGTCGGAAACGACGCTCCAGATTCCGGATACCTTGCCGCGAGCGCAGCTTGAGGCCAACCCGCACAGCCGTGTGGATGTGCTGGTGATCGGCGCCGGGCCCACTGGTCTGGCCTGTGGCATCGAGACGCAGAAGATCGGGCTGAAGGTCGTCGTGGTTGATAAGGGCTGCCTGGTGAACTCGCTCTTCAACTATCCCGCCAACATGACGTTCTTTACCACCCCGGAGCTGTTGGAGATCGGCGACATTCCCTTCACCACTGCCCATCAGAAACCAACCCGGCCGGAGGCGCTGGAGTACTACCGGAAAGTGACCGAGCACTACCGCCTGCCGGTGGTGCAGTATCAATGGGTCAAGACGGTGATGGGCAAAGACGGCGGTTTTCAGGTCACTACTACGGACCGGCTGAACAGAATTTACGACTACCACACCAAGAAGCTGATTGTTGCGACCGGGTACTACGATTTGGCCAATCAGTTGGGCGTCCCCGGGGAGGACTTGCCCAAGGTCTTTCATTACTATCGTGAGCCCCACCCTTACTTCGACCACGATGTGATGGTAATCGGCGGGAGGAATTCTGCGGCGATTGCTGCGCTCGAATTGTACCGCCATGGCGCACGGGTGACGCTCGTGCACCGCGGCCCCAAGATGCACAATCACGTGAAGTACTGGATCCTGCCTGACATTGAGAACCGCATCCGCAACGGGGAGATCAAGGCGTACTTCAATGCCACTGTGCGGGAAATCGGAGCTGACCACGTGGTGCTGCATACACCCGAGGGCCGGGTACAGTTGAAGAACGAGTTTGTATTTGCCCTGACCGGTTATCACCCGGACTACGATTTCCTGCGTTCTATGGGCATCGATCTTGCCACGGAACAGTGCCGTCCGGTGTGTGATCCCGACTCGCTCGAAAGCAACGTGCCAGGCATTTACGTGGCAGGAGTGATTGTGGCGGGGTCGCGCACCAATGAGATCTTCATCGAGAACGGCCGTTTCCACGGCCAACAGATTGCCAGGCATCTGAAGCAAAAATTAGGAGCTAGTAGCTAGCAGCTAGTAGCTAGTAGCTTGGAGTCACCCGAGACTCACCGCTTCCTCACCCAATTGCTGATTAATGACTCGTGCCACCAACTGCTTCAACTTCTCTCCCGTCTTGTGCAGGACAAAATCCTGGTCAGCCTCTGACCAATCCAGCTTAAAGCTTGTCGACAGGGCGGAAATCCAAATTTGCTGCACCGGGGCGTTCGGGGATATGACGAAACGCGTGCCGTCATCAAAAGAGACTTGCAGCGCGCCGGTCTGGTCCTCTACCTCGATGTCGGCGGACTCCTCGGCCGTAATCAAGCTCTTCTTCAGTGAACCCAGCGCCGCATCCGCATGATTACGAAATGTGATTTCATCGAGCATGCAGGAATTATAGAAGTTCCTGGCCTTTGGTTGTTGGCTTTGGCCTCAGTATATGAGCCAGAAGCCAGAAGCCAGCAGCCACAAGCCGCTCCTCACTTTGCCGCAGACGGCTTCCAACAGTTAGAGTAACCATTCACCATGGAACCGGAGTCGGAGCTCGAAGTCAGTCCCATTTCCTTTGCCGGGTACGTGCGCCTGGTGCGCCAGAATGCCAACTTCCGGCGGTTGTGGATGGCGCAGATCGTCAGCGAAGTTGGCGACTGGTTCTACTCCCTGGCGATCTATGACCTGCTACTGCAGCTGACGGGGCAGGCCCGATGGGTGGCGCTGGCTCTGGTGGTGCAGGTGATCCCACAGACGCTGTTTGGGCCGCTCTCGGGGATCGTCAATGACCGCATCCGGCGCAAACGGGTCATGATCATAGCCGACTTGGCACGCGCAGTGATCGTGATTTGCATGCTGCTGGTGCGTTCGCGTTCCACGGTGTGGCTGGTGTGGCCGCTGCTGTTCCTCGAGAGCATGATGTGGGCCTTTTTCGAGCCGGCGCGCACGGCTGCGATCCCCAACGTCACCAGCAACGAAGACCTGATTCTGGCCAACACGCTCTCTTCTACAACGTGGTCCATGAATCTGGTGGTGGGAGCTGCCCTGGGAGGAATTGCGCTGGCGCTGCTCGGCCGCAATGCCGCCTTTGTGCTGAATGCATTGTCCTTCCTCGTATCGGCAATCTTCATCAGCCGGATGCACTTTGAGGAGCCGCACGTCGAGGGTCTAGCCAAGTTGCGTCCTCGGGACTTGCTGAATCTGTCTCCCGCCGTGGAGGGCCTGCGCTACGTTCGGCAGGATCGCCGTCTTCGCGCACTGGTCCTCGTCAAGACCGGACTGATGCAGATGGGTGTAAGTTGGGTTCTCTTTACCGTCATGGGCGAAAGAGTGTTTCCACTCAGTTGGCCGGGAATGGATGTCGAGCGTGGCGCGGTGCTGGGCATGAGCTTGTTGATGGGGGCGCGCGGCGTCGGTGCATTGTTCGGCCCCCTGGGTGGGGCGCGGTGGGCGGGCCATCGCGAAAGTAGATTGCGCCTGGGCATCCTGATCGGTTTTCTGGCGGTAGGACTGGGTTATGCCATGCTGGGAGTTGTCGGCTCACTGTGGGCGGCCTGCTTCTGGGTGGTTCTAGGCCACTGCGGGGGTTCCACCGTATGGGTCTTTTCCACGACCCTTCTGCAGATGAATACCGATGACAAATTTCGCGGACGGGTGTTTTCCGCGGAGCTCGGCCTATCGATGCTGATGCTGGCGGTTGGTGCCTACGCCGCGGGGTTCGTGATTGACCGCGGCATGAGCACACGGACAGTGGCTGTCTTCACGGGCTTGCTGATGCTGGTTCCTGTCCTGCTATGGGCACGGGCGATGCGGCTGTGGGCTGAAAAACCTGACCTGTAGAGACGCAGCTTGCTGCGTCTCGGGAGACGTTGCAAGCAACGTCTCTGCCCTGGGCACCAAGCAACGTCTCTACCCGGGATACAGCCCGTCGATCTTTGCCGCCATGATGAAGTCGCTTTCTGTCAGGCCGTTGATCTTGTGCGTCCACAGAGTGATCTCCGCGTTTCCCCACTTCAGCAAGATATCGGGATGATGGCCCTGCTCCTCGGCCACAGCGCCGACACGATTCACGAAATCCAGCGCCTGCTTGAAGTCGGGGAAGGTGAAGGTGCGAGTGATGTGGTGTTCGTTGACGACTTTCCAATTAGGGAGCTGGTGGCTGAGCGCGTGCAGTGGCTCGCCCTTCAGCGGTGGCACACCACCTCGGCAGGGAACACATGTCTTGCTGGCCAGGAAGGACATGGAAGAAACTCCCGCCCTAGGTTAGTCGAATTGCCCGGGTAGCGGCAATACTGGAAGCCCGAAATGTCATCCTGAGCGAAGTGGCGGCCCCGCTTCGCGGGTCCGCCGCGCAGTCGAAGGATCCCTGCTGCGAAGTCGAAGGCAATTCCGTATCGGTGGAACTCTCCCCGGTGCTTTGAAGGGATCATTCGCAGGGGCAAATGTCCAGAGGCCCGAAGCAACGGATCTTTCAGTGCAGGGATCCTTCGACTCCACAGGTTCGCTCGCAAGCGAGCGAACCTGCTCCGCTCAGGATGACAAACGTGGTTAGGGGCGCGCGCGTCAAAACGGTATGTCTTCGTCGCTGATCGGCGTCGAAGCCACCGCAGGTTCTGCTTCCGGCGTGCGCTGATCGAAATTGTTTCCACTGGCAGCTGCCGCCCGGGCCGACTCGCCTCCGCTCTCGCCGCGGCCGCCCAGTAGCACAAGATCGTTGGCCACGACTTCGGTCATGTATTTCTTTTGGTTGGTCTGCTTGTCTTCCCAGGAGCGGGTCTGGAGGCGTCCCTCGATGTACACCTTGCCACCCTTCTTGAGATATTCGCCCGCGATTTCGGCCAGTCGCTGCCACAGCACCACGTTGTGCCACTCGGTGCGGTCCTGCCATTCGCCGTTCTTGTCCTTGTAGCGCTCGTTGGTGGCCAGCGTGAGCTTCGCCACGGGCGTACCGCTGGGCGTGTACTTGACCTCGGGATCCTTGCCAAGATTGCCGATGAGGATAACTTTATTGACGCTCTTGCCCGCCATAAATGCCGCTCCTTTCGCCCGTCGCTTCGCCTGGGACTTGCACTGATGGGTCAATATAGCAGAACTGGCGGCGACAGGGTATGTGATGGGTGAACATCAGCATTTAGCACTCAGCTGTCAGCATTCAGCCACCCAACGGCCCGTGCTGGGTATGGCAAAATCCCACATGGCTGAGTGCCGAATGCCAAGTGCTGAATGCTATAATCACGGCCATGGCTGCCGAAACCAAGGCGATCGGGATGGTGCCCGACGAGCTCAAGTTTGAGCCCCGGTCCAAAGGGATTGACACTCCCCGTAAGAAGAAACCTAAGGAGTTGGCGGTCATAACCGAGTGCTGCACAGGTTGCGCTGGCTCTCCGGCATGCGTCGAATACTGCCCGATCGAAGACTGCATGTTCTGGGTTCCGGACGAGGATCACCCGCCGTTCGGCCGCATTCAGGTGGACCCGATCCTCTGCATCGGCTGCAAAAAGTGCACCAGTAAAGGCCCTGACGGCGCGTTCCTCGACGGCTGTCCCTGGGACGCCATCGCCATGGTCGAGACGGTCGAGGTGGAAAAAGAAGTCGGCGTGATGCCGATTTAGCGGTCCGCTATCAGCTTTAAGCCATCAGCTCTCAGCCCAATTGTCATTCCGAGTCGGCGTCAGCCGGTGAGGAATCCCTATCCCCCGGACCAAGTGCCAGGGCAGGGATGCTTCGACTCCGCTTGAGTTTCGCTATGCGGAACTCAAGCTACGCTCAGCATGACATTGGCCTGTGTTCCGGGAGGGTCAACAGCCTACTTTTGCCTGGCCCGTATGGCCCTTTCCGTCTCCGCCGCTTGCTGCCTTACGCGATCGGAAATGTCGGGCAGTTCTCGCTCATAGGGAAGGATCGCGGCAATGTCCTGCGGCTGGCCGATCAGGTACAGCGCCCGCAGCGCTTCCCAGACTTGTTCTGTGTCTGGGGCGATGGCGGCGATTTCCTGTCCCATGGATACGTGCGAACCTTCCAGGGCTGAAATCGAGCGAATACCCACTTGCACCGCCGGGCACGTCTCGACCACGCGCCGCATCGTGCATGCGGGGCTCGCGGCATAGCCCTGATACTCGTGGCGCAGTTCGGCGTGCGCGCCGATGTGCAGCACGTTCAGGCTTTTGTACTTTCTTGCGACGGCGGAAACCAGCGGCGGCGTCAGCGCGTGCTCGCCTCCGAGACCAACGGGGAACTTGTTGTCGTCGAGCAGGCCGACCGCGGCCGTATAGAGTTCGGTGATCACTTCGCCGAGCCCGCCATCCGTCGTGTCGATGGGAGGCAGAGTGTGAATGCCGATTTCCTTGTACGGCTCGGTCTCAAGCTCTTCGTCGTAGAGCTCCATGCCGCGGCTGGCGGCCAGAATCGCGGACGGGCCGTTTCGCGCACCCGGCTGGAGCGAGGTGGTGCGCTCGAGCGGCACCGGAAAGATG
>JAIQFW010000187.1 GCA_020073105.1 Terriglobia bacterium | reverse complement strand
TCTGCGTTTTACCTTTCCTTCAATCTTGCGGAGCGGGGTCCCAACCAGAACCGAATCGCATTCGTCAACTCGTGCCGTCTGAAACCGCTGGAGGCGCGCCGGGACAAGCACGTCTTCTCCAGGAGGCTGTATGTCAACGCCTGCAATCGACTCTGAACTGCTTGAACCACCTCGATTCTCCTGGCGTCAGTTGCTTTATGGGATGGCCGGTCTGTTGGCAATTGCGGCAGTCCCGTTCCTGATCTGGCCGATTCTTGCAGACCGCATTCTGGCTTCGAATTACTTGCCCCATCTGTATTGCTACCTTGGCAAACCGGGATTGGTGTGGACTCACGTGGTTGCCGACTCGCTGATTGGTCTGTCTTACGTCATGATCTCCGGAACGCTTGCTTATCTGGCGCACAAAGGACGCCGCGACATCCCTTTTCACTGGATGTTCCTGGCGTTCGGCTTGTTCATAGTTGCCTGCGGTGGCACGCATTTCATGGAGGTTGTTACCGTCTGGGTTCCGGTTTACGTGCTTTCTGCCAGTCTGAAGGTGGTCACGGCACTGGTATCGGTGGCGACCGCTGTGCTGTTGCCCTTCACCGTTCCACAGATTCTCTCTCTGGTTCAAACCGCGAAGGCTTCGGAAGCGGCGGAAGGCAGGTTCCGAGCACTGCTGGAGGCGGCGCCGGACGCGATGGTAGTAGTGAATCGAGAGGGCAAGATTGTGCTCGTCAATGCCCAAGTGGAAAGGTTGTTTGGCTATAAGCGGGAGGAGTTGCTGGGACAGGAAATTGAGGCTCTGACACCGGGGCGCTTCCGGGGCCAACACCGAGGTCACCGAATGGATTTCTTCACCGAGCCTCGCGTGCGGCCCATGGGGGCGGGTCTGGAACTGTACGGCTTGCATAAGGAAGGGCGCGAGTTCCCGGTAGAGATCAGCCTGAGCCAGCTGGAGACGGAGGAAGGCGTGCTGGTTTCGGGCGCTATCCGTGACATCACCGAGCGCAAACGGGCGGAACACGAACTGCGTCGCAACGAAGCCTATCTAGCGGAAGCGCAAAGGCTGAGCCACACAGGTAGCTGGGCTTTTAATGTTTCTACGGGAGAGGTCTTCTGGTCGCAGGAAATTTTTCGAATCTTCGGGCTTGACCCGGAAAAGACGCGGCCAACGCGGGAAAGGTTTTTCCAAAGTCTTCACCCAGAGGATCGGCCGTTGCTGGAAGCGGCTGAGACCAAACTTCGCGACGGAGAAGACATCGAATTTGAGTATCGCATCATGCGGTGCGACGGATCAATGAAGCACATTCTCAGCCGGGCTCACCCCGTGGTCAACCAGTCCGGCGAAACCGATGAATTTGTAGGTGTGCTTATGGACATCACCGAGCGCAAACAGGCGGAACGGGCACTGCAGGAGTTGCAGGCCGCGCTGGCCCGGGTGACTCGAATCGTCTCCATGGGTGAGTTGACCGCGTCCATCGCCCATGAGATCAACCAGCCCCTTGCGGCGGTAGCCACCAATGCGAGTGCTGCGTTGCACTGGCTCGCGGCACAACCGTCCAACTTGGAAGAGGCGCGGGAGGCCGCGGGCCGGGCCATCCAGGAGGCTGATCGCGCCAGCGGTGTGATCGAGCGAATTCGTGCCATGCTCCGCAAGGAGCAGCCTCAACTGCAGCTCCTGGACGGGAATAACGTGATTCGGGAGGTGCTGCTTCTGGCTGAGGGCGAACTCGTAAGGGGCGGAGTCACCGTGAAGACCGATCTGGCGGCCGATGTTCCGGCTGTGCTCGGTGATCGCGTTCAGGTGCAACAGGTCATGCTGAACTTGATCCTGAACGCCATTGAGGCGATGAGCATGATCAGCGATCGGCGGCGAGAGCTGTTCATCACGTCGGCCAAGCACGCCGATGGGGTGCTGATCCAGGTGGAAGATTCCGGAAAGGGATTCGATCTCGAACAAGTAGACCGGATCTTCGAGCCATTCTTCACAACCAAGCCCCGCGGTATTGGAATGGGACTATCGATTGGACGTTCCATTGTCGAGGCTCATGGCGGCCGTTTGTGGGCAGCGCCCGGAGTTTCCCATGGAGCAGTTTTTCAATTCACCTTGCCTGTTCCGGAAGTGTTGCATGAGTGAGCCCTCTCCTGTCGTGTACGTCATCGATGACGATGCCTCAGTGCGCCAGGCACTCCGGAGCCTGCTGCGTTCCGTGGACTTGGATGCCGAGATCTTCGGCACGCCCCACGAATTTCTGCAGGGGACGCGATCGGTTGCGCCCAGTTGCCTGGTTCTTGATGTCAGGTTACCGGGAAAGAACGGACTCGACTTCCAGTTGGAGTTGGTTAAGGCCAACATCCACATCCCGATCGTCTTCATCACGGCCCACGGCGACATCCCCATGTCGGTTCGGGCAATGAAGGCGGGCGCGGTCGAGTTCCTCACCAAGCCGTTCCGCGATCAGGACCTGCTGGATGCGATTCATGTGGCGTTGGAACGCGACCGCGCCCGACGCCGACGGGATGCGGAGGTTGGGGCGCTGCGGAAACGATTTGAATCGCTGACGGCCCGCGAGCAAGAGGTGCTGCCTCGGGTGGTTGCCGGCCTTCTCAATAAACAGATTGCGGTCGAGATTGGCACGAGTGTGACTACCGTCAAAGTCCATCGCAGCCAACTCATGCGCAAGATGGCTGCCGACTCTGTGGCTGACTTGGTGAGGATGGCCCAGAAAATAGGAATCCCTTTTACAGCCACCTAAGTTCCTCCTGCCCCTGACAAAGGTGAAGCCGGGCTTTACCTTCGTGTAATAGAAGCGCACCTCGCGTGGTGCTAGCCTGCGTATCTCTGGCGGCTTCCTCCCGAAATGGGACGGGGCCAGTAAATCTGCTTGCAAGGGGGTTAACTTGGTTCTGTCATTTAGGTAATCTCTTATTAGGTTGCGTGGGAATTCTTGCCGAGGGGGGCGCAAAGCTGGACTCGTGCAAATGATCCCTGATCGCCACTTCGATTCTGAGGAAGGTCTTCGCCGTTACGAAGCACTGCTGGCCATGGCGGATGTCATGGTTCGTCATGCCACGCTGGCGGAGCTATTTCGTGAGTTGGCAGACCGCCTGCATGCCGTGGTGTCCTTCGACCTTGCCAATTTTTCCCTCCACGATTCCCAGAAAAACGTCATGCGGATCCATGTGTTTGAGGGATTGGGTCCCTCGCCCGCTCCGGGGGAGGTATCCATCGACGGGTCTCCGGGGGGATGGGCATGGCAAAACCAGCAATCTTTGTTGCTTCCCCACAAACATTCGCCCGGACAGTTTGAGAAGTTCTTTGAGATTATGGGGAAAAGGGGAATCCGCTCCTATTGCGCCCTGCCTCTGACCGCAGCCCGGCGCCGGTTAGGCGCGCTGGGTCTGGGTAGCTCGGAATCGAACGCGTATCGCGAAGAGGACCTGCGGTTTCTGCAGAGCGTGGCTGGCATGGTCGCGCTGGCTTTGGAATCTCATCAGATGCGCAGCGATCTGCAGGAGGCGAAGGAGCGCTCGCGGATGCTGCTGGAGGTTGGCGGCAAGCTGATGTCCACGCTGGATATGCGCAAGCTTTTTCCTGAGATCTCCGCGCTGATCCGGAAGGTAGTCCCGCAGGACTATGCCAACCTCATGCTGTGGGACGAGACCGTCCAATCTCTGCGCCTGCACGCTCTGGACTCGCCAGCGGCGGGCCCAATCACCGGAGGAGCAGTGATCCCTATCGAAGGGAGTATGTGCGGCAGAGTGTGCATGGTGGGTAAAACGAAGATCTTCAACGGCTCTGAGATCGAGAATTTTGAGTGTGGTGTGATCTTCCCAAGATCACCGCGTGCCCTTCAGTCAGCCTGCTGTATTCCGCTGCTTACCCGAAAAGGGCCGATCGGAACACTGAATCTGGGAAGCGAGACGGCCAACGCTTTCCATCCGCGGGACCTGGATTTTTTGCGCGAAGTGGCCTCGCAGATTGCGGTTGCCATTGACAATGCCCAGGCTTACCAGGAAATCGCGGACCTTACGGAAAGGCTCAAGACGGAAAAGCTTTACCTCGAAGATGAAATCCGCTCCACACAAAACTTTGAAGAAATCGTGGGGGAGAGTCCTGCGCTGAAGCAGGTGTTGTCACAAGTCAACACTGTGGCACCGAGCGACGCCACAGTGCTGATCCTGGGAGAGACTGGCACGGGCAAAGAGTTGATTGCGCGCGCCATCCACCGCATGAGCTCGAGAAAAGATGCCAGCTTCATCAAACTGAATTGTGCAGCAATTCCTACTGGGCTGCTGGAGAGCGAGCTCTTCGGGCATGAGAAGGGCGCATTTACCGGAGCCGTCAGCCAGAAGATCGGGCGCTTAGAACTGGCGGACAAGGGAACACTGTTCTTGGACGAGGTAGGCGACATTGCGCTGGAACTGCAGCCCAAGCTGCTGCGGGTACTGCAGGACCAGGAATTTGAGCGCCTGGGCGGGATCCGCACCATCAAGGTGAACGTGCGTTTGATCGCGGCCACCAATCGGGACCTGGTCAAGCGCGTGGCGTCCGGCGAGTTCCGCAGCGACCTCTATTATCGTCTGCATGTCTTTCCGGTACGCATGCCACCGTTGCGAGAGCGAAGTGATGATATCCCAATGCTGGTGCGCTACTTCGTGCAGCGCTTTGCCCGCGCCATGGACAAGCGCATTGAAGACATCCCGGCAGATACGATGCAGGCGCTAAAAAACTGGCACTGGCCCGGAAACATACGAGAACTGGAGAATTTCCTCGAGCGGTCGGTGATCCTTTCTACCGGGACCGTGTTGCGCGTTCCACTCGCTGAACTGAGGCCTGCCCAGGAAGGAGCTCTGCATATCACCCTGGAGGGACTGGAACGAGACCACATTCTTCGTGTTCTTCGTGAGACCGGCGGAGTCATCGCCGGTGTGCGTGGGGCGGCGGCGAGGCTCGGAATGAAGCGAACCACACTCCAGTCCAGAATGCAGAAAATGGGAATCACCCGCGCAGAGTTTCAGAATTGAATACTGGATTTGTCGTTTTGACAACCTCGCGTTCAAAATGCCGATCTTTCGGCATTCTGCCGGTTTGTCGTCAAGCGGCGGTGCGTTTCTTCCCGTCTCCGATCCCACTCTCGCAGGTCACGCCATGTCTTTCCTGGGACTTAGCTGCGCGTTCCAGTTTGGCACTGTGGTTGCCAAGGTAATTGTTCTGTCCACAGCAGTTCCTGGACGACCACCGTTTGTTCTAGCAACTGTGCGGCATTGCAAGTCTGATTCCCCAGGACTGCTGACGGTTGGGCGATATGCTCACGCGAAACTTCGGAATGCCGAGGCCCGAACCCCCGCCGATCCCAGGCCACGCGGTGGGTCGGCATCTCACTTGCAAGGCCCACCACCGTGGCCATGCGGAACCACCTTCGGAAAGTTGTGATCGGGAGGACCGTCTCGTTTCATCCGTTCGCCCGACGGTCGTGTCATCGCAGAACGTTCCGGATTGGGTTCCGCCGAAAGCTGACCATGTGCTTGCGCCACCAGTATCCATCGATCCTCTGTACCTGTTTAGCCAGGGTGTGCAGTGGCGCCAGGAAAGAGATGCGGCAGCGGGCTGGGAGTTAGTACGGATTCTGCGTTCGGCAGATCACAACGCCCGAGCGCTCGCGGCCGAATTGCTTGCCAAGACAGAACATGCGCGTTTCCGGACCCGAGATCTACGGCGCGCCAAGGCCAGGTTCAACCAGCCTGCGCCCCGCCTTCCCCAGGTCGACGGGTACGGCCACCGCAAGGAGACTGGAATGAATACGCCTTACGGGTTGGAAATCATCGAGAGTTGCTTTACGTGTAAATTGCGAATGGACCACTGGTTTTGCGGGCTCTCTCCCGATGGACTGAAGTTACTGGCCGGGGCCAGCCATCTGTGTACCTATCCGGATGGGGCCTTGCTGTTTGTGGAGGGACAGATGCCGCGAGGCGCCTATGTGCTTTGCTCCGGTAAAGCTAAGCTCTCCACCACATCGCGGGAAGGCAAAGTGCTTATTTTGAAAATTGCCGAAGCCGGCGAAGTGCTGGGCCTGAGTGCGGTTGTCTCAGGGCAGCCCTTTGAGATCACGGCTGAGACTGCAGGACCGTGCCAGGTCAATTTTTTGGAACGGGAAGCGCTGATC
Source organism: Terriglobia bacterium (assembly GCA_020073105.1). GTDB lineage: Bacteria > Acidobacteriota > Terriglobia > Terriglobales > Acidobacteriaceae > JAIQFW01. The sequence continues at coordinate 3,455 of JAIQFW010000187.1, read as the reverse complement.
GGACGCATTGAACAAAGCGGGGAACTGGGGCTGCATGCGACGCAGGCGCTGAGCCGGGAGTTCCAAACGGCATACCGGGACATTCATGACTTGGTGCTCGCCCGATCTTCGGCGGGGAAACTGGCAAAGCTGCTGCTTTCCTGGACGCCCCACCGTGAACGATCGGGCACGCCTGGCGAGATCCGCGTCCGCGCCGGCCTGACCCATGAAGAAATGGCGCAGATGATCGGGTCGTCACGCGAGACGGTAACCCGATTGCTTGGTGATCTGAAGAAGAAGGAATTCATCCGCCTAGAGGGTTCGACATTGGTCATCCGAAATCGAACGGCGCTCGAAGCACTGGCCGCTTAAGCGACCGGTGCGGTCCCTCCCCAGAAACGGCCGGTTCCTCTCCGGCCGTTTCTCTTGACCCATCGATATCTCAGCTAAAAGTGAAAGCCGAGTTCAGCCGTGAACGCTCGCGGAGTTACATAGTGCGTTCCCGTAAAGGTTGACAGGAAGTTATAGAGTGCAACCTTGTTGGTAACGTTGACTGCAGTGAGCTGAAGGCTCCATTTGTATTTGTCACCGCGAAAGAGGTTGTCGTCCCCCACCGTGATGTCGAAAAGATGGCGGGGCGCGACGCGCGGCGGATTCTTGTCGTCGCTGGCCGTTCCGGGCGCCGGGATGCTGACGAGAGTGGACCCGAATTGTGCTGACGGGCATGGCGACGGTAAAGGCGTCGTTGGGGTCGCACGCACGCTTCCGCAGAACAGGCCCGCCTGGAATTCCTGGTCGGGAGTCAGCCCGCTCCCGGCGAGGTCCACTGATCCGCCATCGGAGACTGGCACCGCGCCAGCCACCAAGCCGCTGTCATATCTCCAGTTGAACCCGAACCATGGGCCGGCTTTCCAGGGTTGGTACTGCAGGTGCGTGGTCTGGTTGAACTTCTCGTCGTGGTCGATACGGAACGCGGATATACCTACTCCACCGCTCCCCGGCGGAACTGCGCCGGCGCCGCCAAGTTGCGGGTTATAGAAGTGCGCGGCAACACTGGAGAAGACGAAGAGGGCCGAGAACCCATGAAAGTTCGGCACACTCACGCGGCCGGCAAGAGCGGGAATCTTGGAGTTATGCCATTCGATCGGGAAGGTGAGTGGAGTGCTCCCGAACACGCCAAAGTCGTATGCGTTGTGAGTGTACTTCCAGACATACTCGCCCGAGAAAACCAGATACCGCCCGAACGCCTGCTGCAGGCCCACGTGGAACTCATTGCGCCAGCCCGGGCTGAACGGAGTGGCCGCATTCGAGGAACAGACCAAAAGTGGATTGAGCACCGGATCGGCACATCCATTGCTGGAAAGGACCAGGTTTTCGTTGAATGGGGTCTCCAGCACCCGTGCATACGAAGCGCGAAGAACTGTGTTGGTCTTCTTGACGTTGTAAGCTACGCCGACGCGGGGTTCGGCTTCGTTGTGCGAAGTCAGGCCGTTGTAGAAATCGCCGCGCAGTCCCAGATTTATGGACCAGTTTCCCTTGGTGATTGCGTCCTGCACGTAGAGCGAGAGCAGTTTGACGTCGACGTGGCCGTTAAACGGATACAAACCTCCTCCTCGCGTCAGGTCGTAGGGGGCCAAGGTCGCGCACGTCGTACCGGGGAGAGCGTTGCCGTTTGCGTCCAGACAGTTCAGAGGGTTGCCATCGGCGTCAGCCAGTGAGCCCAGGAAGGTTGGATCAACGATGCCAAAACGATTGTTCTCGTCGAGAAAAGTCTGCTGGTAGGTCACGCCCGCCTTCAGATTGTGAATGCCGTTCACATAGGAAATATCCGAGCGAATGCCGGCGTTGGTCAGCGTCCGGTCCTGACTCAGCGTCTCTTGTTGCAGGTCCGGTGCGAGGTCGGCAAACGGATTGCTGCTGGGGTAGTAGTTGAACTGGTCCCGGCGGACGAAGGCGCCGAGCGTGAACACGGTGTTGGTATTGAGCAGGCGAGTCCACGAGGGCGCGATGTTGAAGGTCTTAATCTGCGAACGCTGGTCTGCCGGGCCAACGACGTTGCCGTTGGGATCGAGGCCGCCATTGGCGACAACCAGTCCGGACCATGCAGTCGCGTTCTGAGCATCAAAAGAATTCGGCGTCTGGAACCAGGAGCGTGTAAACCCGAAGTTCAGGTGAATGGAGTCATCGTCGGAGACTTGATAGTCCACCCGATCAAAGAGGTTCTCTTCATTGCCCTTGGCATGCATGACAGGAGCGGGTTGTAACGCTGATCACCACACTGGCTTTCTCGCCAAACTCAGCCGGGGGGGCGCCGGAGATGACCTCCATCGACTCGATCGAGTCGAGCGGAATCTGGTTGGAGAAGACCTTGCTTTGCTGGTCTGTGATCGGCTGGCCATCGACGGAAAACGAGTTCTCCGCGTGGTCGCCCAAGCCGTGGAACAGGCCGTTGGAATCGGCAGCGATTCCCGGCGTGGCCAGGGTGACCAGGGAACTCACCGACGAGGACTGGCTTTCCAGGGGAAGTTTGTCGAACAGCCCGCGATCCACATCGGTGTGGAACGTCGATGTGTTTTCCAGTAGGTCCTCGGCCGCAGCTTCTACGGTTACGGTTTCGGACGAGCCGCCCACGGTCAGGCCGATCTTGAGGTTCAACGGCACGACCGATCGCACATCAATGTCCTGGGAGTAGGAAGCAAATCCCTTTTTCGCGATGGTCAGGTGATAGGGGTTGAAGGGAATATTTGGGATCGTGAATGATCCGGAACTGTCCGTGGTCGTGGTCCGATTAAAACCACTGACCGGGTTCTGAAGTTGCACGGCCGCATTCGGAACTACCGCGCCCGTTGGATCCGAGACGATGCCGCTCAGCGATGTCGAGCTGCCACCAGATTGGGCGTTTGCATTGAGGACTAACGCCAGCAGGAAGACGAAATACACGTACAGCAACTTCTTATGAGAACTGAACATGATTCCTCCAAGAATGGGGTTCGAAAAACCAACATCTGCAGGGCCCTGAAGTCCCTTTTCGAACCTAGACGGCTGGAGGAGGACGGATATGGAGAGAGAAGACTACATCAGAGGACTGGGCGAAGTTCTCGGTTGTCGTGGCGGCTAGCGCACGTACTTGTAGCGGCGCAGACCGGTAGACATGGCTGCTCACGACCCCCGAATGGGCCACCGAACAGACCGAGCACACGTGGCTCGGAACCTTGGAGTTTTCTGAGTGAACGTGGACCGCCTGGACCACACCAGTGAAGACGATTAACAGGACACACACCAGAGACAAGAGTCTCAAGTGCATGTTGCCCGGTGATCTGTGTCCAAGTTTTGCCAAAATGAGACGCCCCACGGGATGACTAATTCCGATATACGACGGTTAGAGGTGCGATGCACCTATCAGGTATCGAGTTGCCAAACCCAAAGTCTTACAACCCAAACAGTTCCCGGAGACGCTTGGTCTGGGCGCGGCTGAC
>JAIQFW010000186.1 GCA_020073105.1 Terriglobia bacterium | reverse complement strand
GTTTGCGCACGATCGCCATCGCACCGTGGATGACCGCCCTTTTGGCGGCGGCGAAGGCATGGTCCTGAAGCCGGAACCGATCTTTGAATGTGTGGAAACGCTGAAGATTGCACCCCTTGCGGAGCGGCTGAGCCAGGAAGGCAAGCAGAGTGTGGTCCTGCTTTCAGCGCAGGGCCTGCGGTTCGACCAGAATGGTGCGGCAAAATTGGCCGGGCTGGAACGAATCGTTCTGATCTGCGGGCGTTATGAGGGTGTGGACGAGCGCGTGGGACAATATCTTGCTGATCGCGAGTTGTCCGTCGGCGATTACGTTCTCAGCGGCGGTGAACTGGGCGCGGCGGTGATTGTGGATTGCATCACTCGGCTGGTTCCGGGCGCGGTGGGCAATCAAGCCTCTACGCAGCAGGAATCTTTCACCGCGCACCAGGCGGAGATGGGCGACGGTCCGTGCTCCACTTGCGCTTCGGGCGGGTTGCTGGATTACCCGCACTATACGCGTCCGGCCGACTTTCGCGGGATGACGGTCCCCGAAGTGCTGGCGTCCGGGAACCACGATGAGATACGCCGCTGGCGTCGGCGCGTTGCTTTAGAGAAGACTTTGCGTAACCGGCCTGATCTGCTGGATGAAGGCGTACTCAGTGCCGAGGACAAGAAATTGCTGGCCCGGATCAAGGGCGGAGATACTTAGGACGAAGGGGAAAAAATCATGTCGAACCTCATCATCGAAAAACTGCTAGCCAAAACCAAGCGAACCGATTTACCTCAGTTCGCCGCCGGCGACTCCGTCCGTGTACACGTCAAGATCAAGGAAGGCGACAAAGAGCGCTTGCAGGCGTTTGAGGGCGTCGTGATTGCGCGCACGCGCGGGCCGCAAGCCAGCTTCACCGTCCGCAAGATCAGCTTCGGCCACGGGGTCGAGCGCATTTTCCCCGAGAATTCCAAGGTGATCGACAAAGTGGAGTTGGTGCGCTCCTCCAAAGTCCGGCGCGCCAAGCTGTACTACCTGCGCTCCCTGCGCGGCAAGGCTGCCCGCCTGCGTGACGTTGAGCGCGAGCATGTCATGGCGGAGGCGACCTCCAAGTAACGGTGACGCCCTAAACCGGCGCCACACGTACATGTCCTGATTTCCCCGCGGGCTTGCCCTTCCTGCATCCCCATACGATCCTCTTTTCCTCGACAATTAGGGGATGGGAACCCCTACGAAACCTGTATGGCTCTCGGTCTGCGCACTGGCCCTACTCCTTGCCTTTTTCGGCTGCGGAGGAACCTCGACTGGCGGATCCAACAACGGCGGCGGTTTGGGCTCCGGAGGTAACGGCGGTGGTGGGAACGGCGGCGGGGGCGGTGGCCAGAATAGCGCCTGCAACGTGATGAGCACGGGCAATGGGGCAAATTTGAATGGCTTTCTTCCCTTCACCACAGCCAATCTTTGGAATACCGATATCTCGAGTTCCCCGGTAGATCCGAATTCTGACGCCATCATCAATTTCATCGGGCCCAATATCGGCCTCCATCCCGACTTCGGCGCGGGCCAGTATCAGGGCTCTAACATGGGGATCCCCTACACCGTCGTCGGCGGATCACAGGGGCTAGCGGGCATCAACTTCACGGCTTACGGTGACGAGAGCGATCCAGGCCCTATGCCGGTCCCGGGCAACGCTCCTATCGAAGGCGATCCCAACCCCGGCAGCGGTGACCGGCACGTGCTGGTGCTCGACAACGCCAACTGTTTTCTCTACGAACTTTACAGTGCGTATCCGAATGGCGACGGAAGTTGGGACGCCGGGTCCGCCGCGGTGTGGGACCTCTCTGCCGATGGGCAGCGGCCATGGACCTGGACCTCAGCCGATGCCGCCGGTTTGCCGATCTTCCCCGGTCTGGTTCGCTATGACGAAGTGTCCGCAGGAGAGATCCAGCACGCCCTGCGCTTCACCCTGCAGCACAGCCGTGCGGCCATGACTCCGCCGGCGTCTCACTGGGCAGCCAACTCCAGCGACCCGAATGCAGCTCCCATGGGGATGCGTTTGCGGCTCAAATCCAGCTTTGATATCTCCCCGTTCTCTGCCAGTGTACAAGTCATTCTCACCGCCATGAAAAAGTACGGTCTGATCATGGCGGATAACGGAAGCTCGATGTACATCAGTGGCGCGCCCGATGACCGTTGGGACAACAACGATCTCCACAACCTTTCGCAGGTCACCGCCTCGGATTTTGAAGTGGTGGAGATGAACCCGATCTACACCCAGGCCAACGTCCCGCAGGGCGCGGCTCCGAGCATTGCCAGTTTTACCGCCAGTTCAAACTCGGTCTCCGCTGGGACCGCTGTTACTTTGAGTTGGAGCGTGACTGACGCGTCTTACCTGATCGTGTCTCCGCAGGCGGGAGCGGTCCGCGGAACCAGTGTCAGCGTGACTCCAGGGCAGACGACAACCTATACGCTCTACGCCACGAATCAATACGGACGTACGACTGCGACGGTGACGGTCAGCGTGCAATAACCCATCCTCTGGGCCCGCATGGCTTATACTGCCGCCTTGCCCTGGCTTGGCGTAGATGCCATCTCCCCCTTCATCCCGGCTCGCACACATCGACTGGATGCGTGGCCTGGCGTGCGTGCTGATGTTTCAGACGCACTGTTACGACTCATGGCTGGGCGGCGATGCGCGTAAGTCCACGTTCTTCATGTGGTCCCAGTTGGGCGGCACTCTGCCGGCACCTTTGTTCCTGTTTCTCGCGGGAATCTCGTTCGCCCTGGTAACCGACAAGTTGCGGCAGAAAAACCTGCCCGCCAGCCAGATCGCGAGCACCACTATTCGTCGAGGTGCGGAAATTTTCGGCCTTGGCCTGCTGTTCCGGTTGCAGGAGTTCTTGATTTCCTGGGGCTGGGCGCCATGGACTGATCTTTTCCGCGTAGACATCTTGAACACGATCGGGCTGGCGATGATGCTGATGGGCGTAGTGTGTTGGATCGTGTTGTGCCTGGCCCGCGGGCCTCGCGTCCGCCTGTGGTTTGGTGTGGCTGCTGTAGGGGTGGGCCTTACGATCTCTTTGCTGACTCCGCCGCTGTGGACCACTTTGCGCCCTCACTGGCTGCCCTGGCCTCTGGAATCGTATGTCAATGGTGTGCACAATCTTGGCCAGCCGCAGCCCTGGCTCTTTCCGACCTTTCCCTGGACCGCCTTCGCCTTCGTGGGGCTGGCGGTCGGATTTCTGTTGCTGGGCGAGCGGGCTCGAGAGCGAGGCACGCAGACTTTCATGCTGTTAGGTGGAGGCGGACTCGGATCAATCTACCTGGCAAAGTGGCTGGATGCGCGTCCCTGGCAACTGTACGCGGTTTACGACTACTGGCACACCAGCCCGAATTTCTTTCTGCTCCGCGTGGGACTCCTGCTGGTGATTCTGGCCGCAACTTACCTGTGGTGTCGCTGGGGGGCGGGGCAATGGGGTTTCAGCCCACTGATCCAACTGGGTCAGACTTCCCTGCTCGTCTACTGGGTGCACATCGAGTTTGTGTATGGGCGGTTCTCCATCTTGCCGAAACGGGCCCAGAATATTCAGACGGCTTCCCTGGGATTGCTCGCAATCTTCCTTTCGATGCTGCTGCTGTCGGTGATGCGCACAAAGCTGAAGGGGCACGGCGCAGAAGTGTGGGCCTGGATTCGCCGGCCAGCAATATAGCGCTGGCGGCGGGTGCCGCGTGGGCACCTTGCGCCGCGCCGAGTGCCATTCTTCCAGCGCTTGGTGCGAGGTACGGCTGGATCCTTCTAGTCTATGGTTTCCAAGAACCGGTTCTCGTACAGGACCAGACGTTGTGAAACAGTGCCCTGAGCGTCAGCCTGGGTGAGTTCGGCTTTCCGGTAGTGTTCCACACCTCCCTCCACGTTCTTCTCCGAAGCGCTAAGCCACAGAGTGTACTGGTGGTCGGGATCGAGTGATTCAAGCGCAACCGGGCCGGCTTGCGCATAATCGAACTGAGGAGGGTCAGGTCCATCCTTTGCCGGGTCGAACCGCCGCGTGGGGTCTTCGGCAAAGTCGACGACTTTGGGCTTCTCTGGCCCAGCAATATCGATAGTGTATTTTTTGAATATATTGCCCCAGCCGGAGATTTCGACGCGGTCTTGGCTACAGACCATATGGTGCACTTGAAAGTTCTGTAGCGTCACCTCGCCCGCGGCGTAGATGCCACGCTGGGGTTCGAACCTCACTACTCTCAGGACATGTCCAGTCACGCCTGGAGTGATCCCTTCTCGCACTTCATAGACGAGATACCCTTTGGCAGTACAGAAGGATCCATCACTGTCTGCACGGGACGGAACACAGAAAGCAACTCCTACTGCGACCAACGTAAATAGATAAGCGATTCGGCTATTCACTTCGCCACAGTACCCCGCTGGGCTAGTCCTCTTCAAGATTACCAACGGTGTTACACCGACTATGCGTCCCAGATCGCACATTTCTTCGCCGCTGCTAGGACGCCGACAGCTGGCGGATCGCGTTCTCCACCAACTTTAGCCCGATCGTCCAGCGCTGGCGCGCTTGTGGCTCATCCTCCCCGTAGCCGAACAGATAGAAGGTAATGTAGAAACCTTCGCGAAGGCCGTCTTCCCCGTGGCAATAACACCGCCGAATGACAAGTTCTGTCGCAGCGGGAATCTCAGGAGCCTTCTTCAGGAGCTCCGTGAGTCGTTTCGCCCACTGCTCGTGCTCGGGAAACGAACTGCGGGTCTTGCCATCGGAAAACAGAAGGTCGACGTAGGAACCGAATTTGAGGGCGGCGCCGAAAATCTCTTCTTCGGGGCCGATCTCGGTGCTGGACCAGACATCACACTTGGCGGTCTCGAGATTGCCCGTGGCCGCATTCATCACTTCCAGGAACTCTCCCAACTCGCGGACGGCCCGGGCCTCCTCAACCTTGAGCAGGAGTTCGGGATGACGTTTCAGATCGTAGTACCTTGGTCCATCCCCTTCCGCCGCCCAGGGTAGCTCGAGCGTCTCATCGTCTTTGCCGAGTTCGACGGTAAAGTCAGCCTGCACCCCAGGATTGTACAAGGGAGAACAGGTCAGACCTTCTGCAGGAATTGCAGTATCTTCCTCTCCGCCCAGTGGCCATCGCCGCTGCTCCGCTCGGCGAGAAAGGAGCAGTGTCCTCCGTCTTCAGTCTCGACGAAGGTGATATTGCGATTGGCTAGGATCTTTTGCCGGGTCTCCGGCAGGATGCGGATAAATGGGTCGTTGGCGGCATGCAGAATCAGCGCAGGTACGGCAATGCGATCCAGCACGTTCGCCGCTGCCGCGCGGGCATAGTAGTCGTCGGCGCCGGTGAAGCCGCTGTAGTAAGCCGTGACTTTGTCGTCGAAGATACGCAAGCTGGTCACACCCCGCAGGCGGTGCGTGTCGAACCGGTCGGGAAACAGACGGGCTTTTTCATGAAAGCGACGGCGGAGCTTCCAAACGAAATAGGACTCATACAAGCGGTTGCTGAGCAAGTGGAGCGCATCCGCCGAAGCGGCCAAATCTACCGCCGGGCACACAGCAGCCGCAGCTTTGAATTGTGTGGGCCCCTCCCTCCCCCACTCGCCGGCCAGCTTGAGCACAAGATTGCCGCCCATGGAGAAGCCAGCCAGCGCGAAGCGGGAAATACGGTCTTGGTCGATCAGGTTTTGCACCACGGCCGCAATGTCCGCGGAACGTCCCGAGTGGTACAACGTGGGCGCAAGTGCGTCGGTGCCCCCGCAGTTGCGCTGATTCATACGCACCACGTTCATGCCTGTCGCCATGCCCTTGGCGGCAATGCCCTGCATGTACAGCGAATCGCTCGATCCCTCGAGCCCGTGGACGATGACGACGGTCAGCACCCGTTGCCGATCCGGCTGCCAATGGCAATGACACAGCACCCGCACCCCGGGCTCAACTTCGATCAGTCTGGCTTCTGAGGGAGGCAAAGCAATCCGCCGTGGGAGAAAGAAATTGGCAATGGTCTGGACGTGCCCGCCCCGCAGAAGACGGTGTGGAACAAAATCTGGTTCGGCTTGCGAAGTCCCCACCGTTCGATTCTAATGGAGGCAGGGCCGCAAGGCTTTACGCGACAGGAGTCCGGCAATGCCGATTTTTGAGTACGTCTGCAAGGAATGCAATCACGAGTTCGAAGCACTGGTATACGGAAGCCAGAAAGCCGAGTGCCCCAAGTGTCACAGCAAGAAACTGGCGCCGCAACTTTCAGTGTTTGCGGTGTCGGCGAAGAGTTTGGCAGGCGCTTCCCCGTCCCCGTCAGCGGGCCCCTGCGGCAGTTGTGGCGATCCCCGCGGCCCGGGCGCTTGCTCGATGCCGGATTTGGACTAGCTCTCGCTCCGAACGCCGCGCATCCCGCCAGGCATCAACCACTTGCCGCCGTGACTTTGGACACCTTTCCGCGGTGACCGCGGTAAATTCCCTTCTTTCTGGTGTCGTCGTACTATCCCCGGTAAGCCCGTTGCAAGGGACCATTGCTATGGATCGTCGGCGGAAACGGCGGGTATCGGCGCAATTGCCAGTGCGTGTCTGGGGCATGGACGCGAAAGCCCAGCCCTTCACACAGACGGCCATGGTAAACAATATCAGCCGCAACGGTGCGCGTGTTGAAGGTATGCTCCGCATGTTGAAGCCCGGCGAGTTCATTCACCTGCAGTTTGGTGAGGACCAGGCCCAGTACCGGGTGGTGTGGGCAGGCAAAGTCGGCACCGCCAGAGAAGGCGAGATCGGACTCGAAGGTCTGGCTTCTGAAGCCCCGATCTGGAACGTGAATCTGGTGCATTGCAGCGAGTTTGCCGGAAAAGGCTGAAAATCGGCTTTTCCGCTTTCAGTTGTCAGCTTCCCCAACAAGCTGTCGGTTTGCTCCTCGCTGCCAGTTCCACTATCCTGCCCTTTCATTTGAAATCCCAGGAGAAATAACTTGCCGGCTGTCCTCACCATCTTCGTGTGTTTGTCTTTTGGTTTGTTTTCCTTTGCCCAGGCTCAACCACCGCTCAACCTCATGCCGATGCCGGCCAGCGTGCAGTTGGGAACTGGTCAACTTCCCATCGGACCCACGTTCTCGGTCGCGATCACCGGTGACTCCGACCCGCAACTGCGGCGTGCGGTGGGACGTTTCTTCGAGCAACTCGGCAGGCAAACCGGAATTCCGCCGATCAACCTGAAAGTCGTAGATGGTTCCACGGCGACATTGCTGATCCACGCCGAGCATGCGAGCAAGAGTGTTCAGGAACTTGGGGAGAACGAGAATTACTCACTGGAAGTCGGCAGCTCGGGCGCGAAGCTCAGCGCCCCAACCTCTCTGGGCATCCTCCGCGGACTCGAGACGTTTCTGCAGTTGGTGCAGACCGCGCCCGAGGGCTTCGCTGTGCCCGCGGTCGCGATCCAGGACAAGCCGCGCTTTCCCTGGCGCGGCCTGATGATCGACGTCGGGCGCCACTTCATTCCTCTCAATGTATTGAAGCGCAACCTTGACGGGATGGCCGCGGTCAAGCTCAACGTCTTCCACTGGCACCTTTCAGAGAACCAGGGCTTCCGCGTCGAGAGCAAGAAGTTTCCCCGGTTGCACGAGATGGGCTCGGACGGTTTCTATTACACACAAGCCGAAGTGCGGGACTTGATCGCTTATGCTCACGACCGCGGCATCCGGGTCGTGCCAGAGTTCGACATGCCCGGTCACAGTACCGCGTGGTTCGTCGGATATCCGGAACTCGCGAGCGGTCCCGGGCCCTATGAGATCGAACGCAAATGGGGAGTCTTCGATCCCGCCATGGATCCGACCGAAGAGCGGACGTACAAGTTTCTCGACCAGTTCATCGGTGAGATGGCACAGCTTTTTCCCGACAAGTACTTCCACATCGGCGGGGACGAGGTCAACGGCAAGGAGTGGGACGCCAATCCGAAGATTCAGGCATTCATGCGGACCCACGAACTCAAGAACAGCCAGGACCTGCAAGCGTACTTCAATGAGCGTGTGCAAAGGATCGTAAGCAAGCATGGCAAAATCATGATCGGCTGGGACGAAATTCTGCGGCCTGAGCTGCCAACGGACGTGGTGGTGCAATCGTGGCGCGGACAAGCCTCGCTGGCCGGCGCCGCCAAGCAGGGTTTTCGCGGGATACTCTCTTTCGGTTATTACCTCGACCTGATGTGGCCAGCTTCGCGGCACTACGGGGTCGATCCTATGAGCGATGCAGCAGCAACCCTCGGCCTGGAAGAACAACAGCGGATATTGGGCGGGGAAGCCTGCATGTGGTCGGAATATGTTTCGTCCGAAAACATTGACTCGCGCATCTGGCCGCGCTTGGCAACGATTGCGGAACGGCTGTGGTCGGCACCGGACGTGAAAGACGTCAACTCCATGTACCAGCGAATGGAAGCAACCAGTCATCGGCTGGATTGGCTCGGGCTCACGCACAACTCCGGCTATGAACCGATGCTGCGCCGCATAACGGGTTCCAATGATATTTCCGCGCTCCGCACGCTCGCCGACGTGGTAGAGCCAGTGAAAGACTACACGCGCGAAGACACTGCTCCGGTCG
>JAIQFW010000185.1 GCA_020073105.1 Terriglobia bacterium | reverse complement strand
ATGATTTGAGGCAATGTCATGGAGCTTGTGCTTGCTACTGCACGCCTCCCGTGCCGTTTTGGATCCAAAATTCAATGAGACGAGTGAGGCCCGAGATCACGAGCAGGCCACCGGCGGTAACCGACCAACGCATCACACCACGCCCTTGGGAATAGGAGACAACTGCCATGACGACGGCCAATGCCGCACCGACAGGAGCGATCACGTTGCCAATCCAGTTCACAAGATTGAGTACCGTGCCCTCGGGCTGCGCTGCGGTTTGTCCCTGAACTGCCTGACCAGTTGCTGGCGCTCCACCGAGATTCTGCGCATAGCAAATGGGCAACACTTGAAGCAGAACTATCGCCAGTAGACCGGCAAGAGCGGACCGGTGTCGCAAGTCTCTTCGATAACGAAATTCCATAGCGTTCCTCTCACGCCGCGATGGGTCGACTGCATTCGCGTCGTCGGTTCCGGAACACTAAGTCGGGTCGTAATCTCGGGCAAATCGACGCAAGAGGAGAGAGCGCCGTTTTCTGTGGGATTTTCGGAGTCAAGGCTGCGCATTGCCGAATAGGACACTGGCCAGCATGTTCCGGGAGCGCTGCCTACCGCCTCGGTTGCTGCGTAGCCTGCGATTTCAGCTCACGGAAACAGGGATAAATCAAAAGAAAATGGGTTGGAATCTCGCGCATCTGACAAGAAAGTGCGTGAGCCAGGCATCGGCACACAACTCCTGGCCAAATACCCCTCCTGCTCCCGATAATGAGACGAATATTTGTCGGGACAATGCGCAATTGAGAAACTATCGAAAGGCACCGATCGATCACACTCTACTGATCGGTCTTGGTTGGCTGGAGTTCGCGCTGCAGCTGCAGTAGTTGACGCAATTCGTCCACGCCAGCCGAATTCAGTGAGTGGGAATCGCTTGAAGAAGGACTGGTTGAGGCATGACTTGATTTGGCAGTGTGTTCGAGGACAACGTAGATCGAAGTATCCGCGGGGATGGTGACGACGAGATGCTCTGTTAAAACAAGTCTCGACACCTGTTCGTCTGATGCTTCGCCGATGTTGTTGCTGACGCGCTCGCGCAACATATCGCTTTCGCTCAAGGGCTGGTTCAGATTTCCGTGCCCCACCAGCAGAGCGCCTACCTGGCCAATTCCGGACAAAGATCTGAGGAGCACATTCTTGCCCGTGTTTCTTCCTTCTACCCGTCCTTTAGGTGGTCGAAGGTTCAGGTCTGTTGCAACTCCCTGAATTGGAACCGCGGTGCCATCCGGCATCATCAGGGAATCGAATTGGATCGTCATGTATCCCAAGCGGTCGGCTTGCTGGACGTGGCCCACAGCCTTGGCTCCCGCAGGGACGATGATTTCTCCCTCGCGCTCATAGTTGTACTCAATGACGGCTAGGACCGGCATTCGCACGGCCGTGCTCACCGCCGCTTCCAGACGCGCTCTGAGCCTTGAGCCAGTGGCCAGCCCCAGATCCATCTCAGGTTCGCGATTATCCAATGCGCTCTGGAGTGGCGAACGCCCTTGAGTGGAGTGGACGTCGCGCGCGTATACCATCGAAGAAGCTTCGAGAGCCTGGTGCTCCGCTTTGTTCACATCCGCAGTCTGCGCGTACCCGTCTCCACCCGACTTGTACGGCGGAGGTTGCCACTGCTCTGGAAATGGCGGTATCGAGGCTAACGAATTGCCCGGCGCGTTCTGCGGCGAAGCAAGAGGTCTCGCTGGAGTCGGTTTCCTCGTGGCTGTCCGCTGTAGGTCATCTTCGCCAAGCGCGCCTGCATGTGTTTGCTCGGCTGCTGGTCTGCCCGAATCGGTAATCGGCAAAAGGCTCCTTTCAGGATGCGACGCGTCGCTCTGCTGAATTGCGCCGAGATTGGGAGGCATCGTGCCTTTCGTGGTCTTCGCTGGTTTCCCGCGAGGCATGGAAACCGCGACGAATACCAATAGCGCAACCACAAGCGCTCCCGCGCCGATGATCACAAATCTGTTCTGCTGAACTTGTTGCTTGGCCCGTTGTCTTCCGCGTGTCGCCAGATCCGGCAGAACAGCCCCCTCCCCTTGCGTCGAAGACATGGATGACGGAGATGGCTCCGCTTCCGCCACGCCCGCTGAACCTGGATTACTTCCATTTCCGTGATTCATCGTTCCCCTCCAACCGGTGCCACAAAAGCGATTGGCGCCAGGACCGGTCTGTCTACCTCTTCCGCCTGGGCGATCTGAAGGAACATTTGCTCCCTCGATTCTTTGAACGAGGGACGTTCAAACGTCACGACTGCGTCGGCTCTGGCCCCTGGCTGCAGTCGACGAACGGTGATGGCGTAGTCTTTGATTGCCAAGGGCTCCGCTTTGACCGGCTTTCCGTGCCCCTTCTTTGAGATCCCTGTCAGTTGTATTTGCGGTGGCAGAACTTCAATCGTCCTGCTGGAGGCATTCAGAACGGAGAACGCGACGACCATTTGTTGATCGCTCTCGGTGACGGGTCCGACAGCCACTCGAAGTTGCTTTCCTAACCAATGAGGTTTACGGAGGGATTGTTGCTTCAAGAGCGTAAGGTTCACCGGTATGGGTGCCGATTCGAGTGCCGTGCCAGAGGCTGGCTGCGGAGCGACACTCTCGGTTCGGCTAACGATCACACTGGAGCCAGCGGCTTCGATTAGAAAACTCCGCGGCCGGTCGTATTCGAGGATAAAGTCCACTGGTCCAGCATTGTTCGCAGACCCACTGCTGACCAGGTGAAGGGCGACCTCACGTCCAGTCTTGGTTGTGATTAGCGCGTTGGTTTCACTGGGAGTCGGAGTAGTTGGTTTCACGGACACCAGCCGGGGCTCTGCATCGGAGTGCTCTGCCTTGAAGGTGCTGGGATTTCCCAGGACCACCGTACTGATGTCTTCCGGCAATCGCACGCAACTGACGTAGCCGGGACGCAAGTGCAGGACAGTCACACTTTGGGGGTCGAGCGTCAGTCGCACGATCCGCGCTTCTGGAATGGCTTGAGGCTTGCTCGCCTGGGCGAAACTATAGGTCAGCGCTATCAGATAGAGAAAAAGCCAGCATTTGTTCATCGGATTGCTTTGCTCCTTATGGCGTGCTCACCGTTACATGAAGCTGTCGTTCACATCTCCCGCGTATCTGGGAGACATATGTCACAACTTCCTGATTCCGATAGAGAAGCCCGCGTCGCTCAATCACGTCTTCGCCTGCCAGATAAGCTGCCGCGACCAATCTGAGGTCTCCATGAAATTTCTGGCTGAGCCACGCCAGGTAACGCACCCCACCCGAGATGTTCTCTTTGATATTGCAACGGTCCTGGACTCCCAGACGCGCGGCGGTTTGAGGCATCAGTTGCATAAGACCTGCTGCACCCTTGCTGGAGACCGCACAAGCACGCCAGCCAGACTCCTGCGCAACAACTGCGCGCACAAAGCCGATCGGTAGGCGGTAGTGCAGCGCGTATGCAGTCACGTAGTAGTCGGCCTCGCCATGGATAGGCGTTCTCGACGACTGGGCGTTACAGATCAAAACACTAAGGGCGATCAGCATGGCGTATAGGGAAATTCTCATGCGACTCCCTCTAGGGCTTCTCGCGCGTATTGCTGGGCATCATGAACGAGACTGGCAAATCCGTCTCGCAAACACAGTTTGCGGCGATCAGCCTCCGTCTTAGCCAGAAGAGGCAACAAGAGGTCACGCATCTCCGGCGTGACTCGCTCTTCGCCAAGTACCTTCAATGCTTGCGCCAGATCGAGAATCTCGGAGATCGACGGGGGCTTTTCCAGGCTCCAGCCGCGAAGGGCTTTGGCCAGGCCGGCCATGCTCGCATGGAATTCGTAGCTTGAATCCGGGGTTCTCAACCTTACAATTTCGGCTTCACGTTCCGCTGTCGGATGTTCAACCCGGAGGTAAAAACTGCGGCGACGAAGAGGATCGCCGATGCGCCTCTCCTCGTTCGATGTGAGAACAACGAAGGGAATACTTTCGGCCTTGACCGTGCCGAGCTTGGGAATGCTCAACTGCCACACGCTGAGCAATTCGAGCAGCATGGCTTCAAATGCGTGGTCCACCTTGTCCAGTTCGTCAATCAGCAGGACACAAGGCCTTTCGCACTGCAACGCCCGCAGAAGCGGCCCGGCGCCGAAGAACTCCTTGCTGTGCAACTCCGCCCTCAGGGATTCCCAATCAACATTGGCGGACTTGGACCTCAATTCGACGCAGAGCCTTTGCAGCAGCTCATCAAACTTGCCGATGGCTTTTTCTTCATTGATTCCTTCGTAACACTGGAGACGTTCCACGCGTGTATTTGCCGCCTCGGCAACGGCATAGGCGAGTTGTGTTTTGCCGCTTCCAGCCGGGCCTTCCAACAACAACGGCTTATGAAGCTCTGTTGCCAAATAAACCGTTGTGGTCGCTATCGAATCGGCAATATAGCCGGTGGCACGAAGTGCCTCAGCAACTTGTCCCAGCGATGAAAACACCTGTGACTCCCATGCCCAAGACAGTTCTTCGGTCCCGAGCAACCGGAACCTAGCCCCGAACAGGATGTCGGTCAAATCAGCTTGCTTTCACTACTGTTTCAGGGTGCGCCTCGGCGGTTCTCGCTGGCTTTGCCCGAAAAATAGTCTCGCTGTAAAAACGCGTCGAGGAAACACATCCAGCCGAAGGACCGGAGTAAACCATGGCAGCTAGCCAACATTCACAGCTTGCAATCGTCCCTACCCCACGAGCACCACAAGCGGAACAGAATCTCGAGCCTCCGATGAGCGTGAAAGAAGCGGCGAAATTTCTTGGCGTGAGTCCACAGACTGTGTATCTTTGGGTGGAACGAAAGCAGATTCCCCATCTCCGCGTCATGGGTCGAAACATCCGGTTTCTCAAATCGGATCTCGAGCCGTTTCGCGCTTCATTCCGACAGGAGATGGTGAATGTCTAAACCACAAAAGCAGGACGGGGTCGTCTATTCTCGCAACGATGGACAAATTCTCTGGATTCGCTACCGTGATCGAGACGGAAAGCGCTGTAGAGAGTCCACTGGAACCGAGGACTGGCAGGAAGCCAACCGCAAGCTGCGGGAACGCCTGCAGGCCAGAGACGGCAATCTCTTAGAAGCAATTCGAAAAGGCGAGGCTCTCGGCTTTGAAGAATGGGTGGATTCTTTTCTCGATAACTACTCGAAACCTCCCATAAGAGCTGCGAAGACTCATGAAGCAAACCTGCGCTGTGCCAACCATCTGAAGGCTGCCTTCTCGGCAAGAAAACTGGTGGAGATCACAGCCGACGCCATCGAAGACTATCTTCGGCGGCGTCTTCGACAGCGGGTTCGGATAAAACTGGCTCAGGGCTACCGGGAAAAGGGAATCCTGAAATCGAGCACGGTGCACCAGGAATTTCGGGTGCTCCGTCGGATGTTGAACGTTGCTGTCCGGAAAAAGCTCCTCCCCGCCAATCCCTGCGCGGGCGTGGAATTTCCGGTCAGGGTGAAGGGTCTGTTCCGGCCGCATTACGTGACCTGGTCGGAGCAGCGGACAATCGAAGCTCATGCTCCGGAATATTTGCGCAACGTCGTCAGGATCATTACCGAGACGGGCTTGCGCGTTTACAAGGAACTGCTGCCCATGAAAAAAGAGCAACTCGATCTCACGAACGCGACGGTCTGGATTCCGGATTCGAAGGCTCCCAATGGAGTCGCCGAAGTGCCGCTGACGCCGCTGGCGCTCGAAGCGTTCCGCGATCAGATTCGATTGTCACCGTGCAGTCCGTACCTTTTTCCGAGCGATAAAAACCCGAGCGGATATCAGAGGACTTTGAAAACTACCTGGGAGGCGGCTTTGCGGCGCGCCCAGGTACCACACTTTCGCATTTACGATTTGCGCTCGACCTACGCCACACGGCTCAGTGCCGGAGGGGTAGCGGACGAGTGGGTCACACAAATGCTTCGCCAGGGAGACGCGCAAGTCTTCAAAAAGTATTCGCAGATGAAATTGCAGATGAAGCGCGAGGCTTTGGAGAAGCTGAACCGCCGTGCCAACGAGATGCCTGCTGAAAAAGCAGGTGCGCAGTCTGGCACGGTCGCCGTGCAGTGAGCGCGATAATGGCACGGTTTTGACACGGTCGAGGCCGAAAATCGAGGTTTCGAGGTGGAACGGCGCTGGAAAGTACTTTAGAATCAATTCTGCTACTTATGTCGGGGCGTAGCGCAGCCTGGTAGCGCACCTGCCTTGGGCGCAGGGGGTCCGCGGTTCAAATCCGCGCGCCCCGACCAATCAAGAAACCTCTCGCTTCAGATACCAACGATCGTCATCGCTTTAGGCCGGACAGGCGATGGCCGGCTCATCGTGCCTTCTTACCGGACTATCGAGAAGCCCGAATTGCCGCGGCAAGTTCTTTCAGCAACTGCGCGGTTTCGCCCCATCCGATGCAGGCATCGGTAATGCTTTGCCCGTACACCAGTGGTTTCCCGGCCTGCAATTTCTGCGCGCCCGCAACCAAGTTGCTCTCCAGCATCACGCCAACGATGCGCCGCTCTCCGGCGGTTATTTGCCCAATAACGTCGCGGCAAACGCCTGGCTGCTTCGTGTAATCTTTGCGGCTGTTAGCATGGCTGCAATCGATCATGACGCGTGGCGACAGGCCCGCGTTCTCCAACAGCGCGCACGCCTGGGCCACAGAGGCACTGTCGTAGTTGGTCGTTGTCCGTCCACCGCGCAGGATCACGTGACAGTCGGGATTGCCTAGCGTGACAAAAATCGCTGACTGTCCGTGCTTGCTGTGCCCCAGGAATGTATGCGGCTGAGCTGCCGAACGCACCGCGTCGATCGCAATCTGCACGTTACCTGAAGTTCCATTCTTGAATCCGACAGGGCAGGAAAGACCTGAGACCAGCTCCCGATGGCCCTGGCTCTCGGTGGTGCGGGCTCCGATGGCTCCCCAACTTACTAAGCTCGCCATGTACTGCGGGATAATCATGTCGAGGAATTCGGTCCCGGCGGGCACTCCCATTTCGGCGAGGTCGAGAAGAAGACGGCGGGCCAACCGCAGACCATCGTTGATTTTGAACGATTGGTCGAGATGAGGGTCGTTAATCAGACCCTTCCAGCCAACGGTTGTGCGTGGTTTCTCGAAATAGACCCGCATGACAATCCGGAGGTCAGCGGACAATTCGTCAATTGCAGTCTTCAGAAGCGCGGCATACTCGCGCGCAGCCTTGGTGTCGTGAATCGAGCAAGGACCGACAACGACGAGCAGACGTTGGTCTTTGCCACGGAGAATGTTCCCGATCTCCTGACGGGTTTGATAGACCGTGGATGACGCCTTCTCGGTCATCGGCATTTCTTCTTCCAGGAAGACCGGGGGAAGAACAACTCTGGTCCATTTGATTCGAATGTCGTCGGTGCGGTGAAGCATCGGAGTCTTGGCAGTCAAAGTGATGAGATTCTATCTCACGATTGGGCTTCGTTGACTAGTGGGTATTCCCTGCCGCGGGGGGTTGCGAAAGCAGGTCCAGGACAGCGATGTAAGCTGCCACCAGCCGGTAGCTCTGGTAGTAATCGTCGAATCGAATGACGGAAATCCTGTCCCTGAACGTATGAAGGATGTGTGCATCCCAGGTCTGCTGAGTTAGAGAGTGGATCGTGATGCTGGGAATTTTGCGGTTGGCAAACTGCTCTGAATCTGTGCTCCCAACCCGGCTCACATTGACCCCAGTGACCGGTACGCCCAACTGATTCGCAACGTAGGAGAGTACACGATTCAGCTTCTTGTCCGCGTGGCTGGCCCAAATCTCGGTGGGTCCCAGACCCAGCGTGTCCATGTTGACCATGGCATCGGTCGCAGCCACCTGTTGCTTGGTCATTTGCCGGACATAGAAATGCGATCCGACTTCGCCCTTCTCCTCATCGGTGAACCCGATGAAGATGTACGTATGCTTGCGGGGCTCCACTTTCACCGCTTCGTACAGGGACGGCAGAAGCGACGCGCCACTCCAGTTGTCGACAACACCATAACCCGCTGACACGTGATCGAAGTGCGCGCCGACGATGATGACCTTATCGGAACTGCCCGGCAGCAAGCAGACGACATTGGGCTGGTTCGCCCCTTTGACCGCCTATTCGGACAGGTGTTGGCCGTCGCAACCAGCGTCAGCAAACATCTGCTTGAGGCTATCCTCACGTTGCTTGTCGTTGCCGGCGTACTTCTCCAGCCGCGATTGCACGACTTCTCGCGAAACCGGTTGATAACGGATGGCTTCGTCAACAGCGCTGAGGGTGTGCGGCCACGCCAGAGCGATTGCCGAGAGTCCCAGGAACCACCGGCTAGCAGTTCTGGATACAATGTAGTAAATTTCCGTAACTCAACTCCGCAGGGCCACCTTGGGGGTAGCATGCCATGACGCTACGGCTGACCTTATCGGAAAATCTATGGAACCGATTCCGTACACGCCGAATCTACAGAACATAACAGGACGGCCTAGTCTTCAGGAAGTGGGGCGCGAACTGGTTGAGATAGATCACCGCCAGCGTTTGGTTGCCGCCAGGCTTGTTCATGACGTTGATCGGCACGGCGCGGATCTTGTACGCGG
>JAIQFW010000184.1 GCA_020073105.1 Terriglobia bacterium | reverse complement strand
GGCATCGACACGCTGAAAGCCGTCGTGACCGACAACGCGACGGCCATGCTTGGTCTCGATGGACCAGCCGAAGCCATAATGTCCGGAGTTAGGCTGGCCGTCAGAGAGTTTGGTAACAGTCCACATTTGCTGGAAGCTGGAGGGCTTCAGCAGCGTTTCGGTGTACAGGGCCGCGTCCCACTTGGCCAGGTCCAGGATTGAAAAATAGAGACTGCCGTCAGCTGTGGTGTTCATGGAGGGTGAAACCCACTCCTGGTTCTTCAGCTCACCGTTGACCAGGCGGTAGCCTGCAGCGCGGTTGGGGATGATGTCGGCTTCGCTGATGATTCGGGTAGTGCTCATGCCCACAGGCTGGAAGATTCGTTGTTGGAGGAAGTCGCCGTAAAACTTGCCGGTGACCTGATGAATGAGAATGCCGAGCGTCAGATATCCGAGATTGCTGTAAGTCCACTTGGTTCCGGGGGGAAACGCCAGCGGAATACCCTCGACGATCTTGAGCAAGTCGGCCTCGGTGTAGTCCTTGCGGAAGTTGAAATCCTTGGGATAGTCGGTGAACCCGGCGGTGTGGCTGAGCAGTTGGCGAATCGTCACCTGTTTCCAGGCCGCAGGTGCATCCTTCAAATAGTTGGTGATGGGGACGTCCAGCTTGATCTTGCCTTCCTCGACCAGCATCATCACCGCAGTCGCGGTGAATTGTTTCCCGAGCGAACCGGACTGGAAGATGGTCTCCGGTTTGACGGGGACCTGGAGCTCGACATTGGCCTGGCCATAGCCTTGCGCGCGCACAATCTTGCCTTCACGCGCCACCAGCAGAGACAAGCCCGGAACATGTTGCCTCTGCATTTCCGATCGGACGAACTCGTCAACCGTGTCAATCTGGGGCTGCTGTGCTGCCGAGAGCGGCACCAACAGAAGGAGCAAAGGCAAGCAGGTAGACTTCATCAGGGTATGGTAGCAACTCCAGGCCCGGCCGTGCGGTGGCCCCCGGGCCTCCCAACTCAGATCTGCTGTGTCTTCCAGCGGCCGCGTTTGAACAAGACTGCGCTGGCCGCGGCGATCGCTCCTTCCGCCACCACAATGGAGAAGAAGACTCCGTTCGAGTGCAGTTGCATCGGAACGGCCAGCCAGTAGGCCAGAGGAATCTCCAGCAACCAGAATCCGAACAAGTTGACGATGGTCGGTGTGATCGTGTCGCCCGCTCCATTGAATGCTTGCAGCATCACCATGCCATAGGCATACCCGACGTTCCCGTAGCTGATGATGCGCAGGCAGGCTGTGCCCAGCGGCACGACGGCCGGATCATGCGTGAACAACCGGATAATCGGCTCTGCCATGATTACGAAAAACACGCCCACAGATCCGAGGAACAGCATGTTGTAGAGGCCCGTCTTCCAGACTGCGGACTCGGCACGCTCGGGCTTCTTGGCTCCAAGATTCTGCCCGACCAGCGTGGCCGCGGCGTTGGCCAGCCCCCAAGACGGCAAGATCAAGAAGATGACGATGCGAATCGCGATGGTGTACCCGGCTAGCGCAGCCGCGCCAAACACACTCACGATGCGCACCAAACCGATCCAGCTGGTGTGGGCGATGGCAAACTGCAGGATGCCGGTCAATGACACGCGAAGCAGTCGCAGCAGGACGCTCAGATTCACCCGAATCTGCCGGGCTAGGATTCGAATGCGCTCGGTCCCGCGGAGCAACCGATAGAATTGGTAACCCACGCCAATGCTTCTCCCCGTAAGTGTGGCCAACGCTGCGCCGGTGACACCCAAGCGTGGGAACGGGCCTAGTCCGAAGATCAGACACGGATCGAGGATCAGATTGATGATGTTGGAGACCCACAGCAGACGCATGGCGATGGCTGCATCCCCCGCACCACGGAAGATCGCATTGTTCAGAAACAGCATGAGCACAATGCCGCCGCCGCCCAGGGCAATCCGTGTGTAACCGGCCCCCATGGAGACGATCTCCGGCGAAGCACCCATGAGACGAAGCAACTCTGGCGCCCAGAACAGACACGGAACACCGATGACGACCGAGGTTGCCAGACCCAGAACGATCGCCTGGACCGCGGCTACGGCAGCTCCCTCCGGGTCCTTTTCTCCTATGCGTCGGGCCACCATGGCAGTCGTGGACAGGCTTAGGCCCATGCCGACTGCAAAGACCAGGCTGAGCAGCGATTCCGTGATTCCAACCGTTGCCACTGCATTGGCTCCAAGCCTCCCGACCCAGAACACGTCCACCACCGCAAACAGCGACTCCAGCACCATCTCGAGGATCATGGGAACAGCGAGCAGCAGAATGGCGCGATTCAGGCCACCTTCGGTGTAATCCTGGTGCGAGCCGCGGACCGCCTCCCGCAGGGAATTCCACAGGCTCGGCTGAGGTGCAATTGTGGATACAGCTTCCATAAGTACCTTGGGACTTTCTATACCGTCGCCTTGCCGGCAAGCAGGCAGTCACGACCGCATGGTTATAGACAGAGAAGGAACTGAATCGGACATCCGCAAATCGCGGATCAGAGGGACAGCGAATTAGGAAGGTCGAACATGCTCTTGTCCTCGGTGACGTCGTCAGGTCTTGAATCGTCCTGACCCGCGAAACCAACAACGTAGATGAGTCATATTTTAGCCCGAACGGCGCCCCCGGTGCAAAACCAGGATCACTGGGACGAGGTCGGGAGAGGGACTTTTTTCTCTCATCAGTCCGGCGCTCGCGGGGACGGGCTCTTGTTTCCGTGTGTTAGAATCCTCTCAATCTGCGCCGCCCGTCCTGGATTTTCCCCCGTCCCGGAGCGCCATGACCGTCGAGACATTTTGTATAGCTTGCCCGGAGTTCTTGCTCACGCCGCTCGTCAAATGAGTTGACATCCCTGGAGGCTCGAATGAAACCGTCGTTTGCCAGCCACGATCCCAATCCAACTAACACCCGGCTTCTCACCGTTCTCTGCTTGGCTCTCTTCTTGATGGGCGCGCTGGGACTTGCCTCGGCGACCGACGTTGTGACCTACCACAACGACATTTATCGCACCGGCTTGAATTCCAAGGAGACCGCTCTGACCCTGACCAACGTTAACTCCAACAGCTTCGGCAAGCTGTTTTCGATTGCCGTAGATGGGGTGATTGACGCCGAACCGTTGTATTTGGAGGCCGTCTCCATTCCCGGGCAGGGAACGCACAACGTGTTGTACGTGGTTACCGAGAATGACAGCGTGTACGCCTTCGATGCGGACACAGGAGCGCAGTTGTGGCACACGTCCGTGTTGGGTCAGGGGGAAGCGCCTTCGGATACTCACGGCTGCGGCCAGATCACCCCGGAAATCGGAATCACGTCAACCCCAGTGATCTCTCGTAACATCGGCGCGAATGGCACGATCTTTTTGGTCGCGATGAGCAAGAAATCTTCGACCTATTTTCAACGCATTCACGCGCTCGACCTGGCTACAGGCAAAGAGCAGCACGGTAGCCCGGTCACGGTGCAAGCCAAATATCCGGGCACCGGTGACAATAGCCAAAACGGACAAGTCATTTTCGATCCTGGACAGTACGCCGAGCGGTCCGGGCTCCTGCTGCTCAACCACGTGCTGTATACCGCCTGGACTTCGCACTGTGACCAACGTCCCTACACCAGCTGGGTGATCGGCTATGACATCAAGACGGGGAAACAAAGCGTGCTGAACGTCACCGCCAACGGCAATGAGGGGGCCATTTGGCAAGCGGGGGCGGGCTTGGCTTCAGACGGGAGCAACATCTTCGTTCTGACGGGCAACGGCACGTTTGATACGACCCTGGACGGACAGGGCTTTCCTGTAAACGGAGACTTCGGGAATGCGTTCTTGAAACTCTCCACCACTAGTAAGCTAGCGGTGGCTGACTACTTCACGATGCATGACACCGTACATGAATCCAATATCGACCAGGATCTTGGTTCTGGCGGGGCGATGGTGTTGCCGGTGATGAAAGACGCCGGCGGGAACCCGCACTCCCTTGCCATTGGCGCCGGCAAAGACGGGAGAATCTATCTGGTCGATCGCAACAACCTGGGCAAGTTCAATCCCAACAACGACGATGCCATCTACCAGGAACTCGATGGGGCCCTCCCGGGTGGGATTTGGTCCACGTCGGCGTACTTCAAGGGCAGTGTTTACTTCGGCCCGGTCGGCAATAGACTTCTGCAGTTCAAGTTTTCGAACGCCAAGCTTTTGACCTCGCCCGCTTCGAAGAGTGCAACATCGTTCACGTACCCTGGCAGCACTCCGAGCGTCTCGGCCAACGGAACGAAGAATGGTATTGTTTGGGCAATTGAGCATAGTGACCCCAACGACGTGCTGCACGCCTACGATGCCAGCGACTTGAGCAAGGAGCTCTACAACACCAACCAGGCGCAGGGCCAGCGCGATCAGTTCGGAACCGCGAGCCACTTTGGGACCCCTATGATCGTCAATGGCAAGGTCTACGTAGGTACACGGAATAACGTCACGGTGTTCGGACTGCTGGGGCAGTAAGGGCTGGGCAAGTCAGCGAGATTTTGAGAAATCTTCGACAGCGAACATATTGCCGTTGTGTTTCGCAATGCCAATACCGACAGAATTCATGTCTTTGTCGAGTATGTTGGCGCGGTGCTCGCTGGAGCCCATCCACAGTCTGTGAAGCTCGGCGGCGGTTGGCGCCTGAGCGACATTTTCCGCAATCGATGTAAATCGGGCCCCCGCCTTGGTGGCGCGCGCGGGCAAACTGCGCTCGTTGGGGAACTGGTGAGAGATTGACTGATGCTTCGCCATTTCCTGGGCATGACGCAGGGCCGCTGCAGCAAGAGCTGCATCCCACTTGAGCGCAGATAGGCCTTGTGTCTTCCGTTCCCTGTTCACCGCACCGAAGAGCTTGCGCTCCCAACTGGATGCGTTCGGTTGAGCCCTTCCCGTTTGCGCCAGAAGACAGGCGAGACAAGTGAACGCGGTCGCTGCCAGCCGTGGTGATGCGTGGAACTTCATGGAATTCCAAAAGTCAAAAACTCCCAGACTTGGGAGTGGGAAAAGGATTCGGAAAAAGAGAAAGGCCGTGATCTTGGTTATGCTCTAGCCGCCAACTCCTGCGAGGGAGTTGACCGCGTGGAGTCATGCACCATCACGGCCCTTGATGTGACCGCTGCTTTCGCAGCTCCTGGCCCCGGCTACATCCTCGCAGAGCAGCCGGTTTTTTCGGGTCAGGACGCCTACCAAGTTACCCTGGCCGACGTATCACCCAGCTTACTTCGGACTGGCTAAGGTTTAATTTGAGCCAACCCTTTCAGCCGTCGACGGGCGTGAAGTTAAATGTTTGCCGCAAGATTGTCAACGCCGCTTTTCGGTGCAGCGAGCGTCGATGGGCTGTGAATTCTGTGGATCGCAATGGCTTGCAGAGAGCCGAAGTCGGTGGCCAAAGACCCAAGAATCTGGGTTTTGCACAGAAGTTTTCACAGTCTGGGTTGGGTGGACAGGAAATCCACAGTCGAACCACTTTAATCTCTTGACGTGGGATGTCCGGCTGTCGCATCTTGATACTTACTACTCAGTGTCGAGATGTCAGTCCTGGTAGCTTACGTCGACGGTGGTTCTCTGGGGAATCCGGGGCCCTCGGGTATTGGGGTGGTGATGGAGGGTGCCGTCGGCGGCAGTCTCAGAATTGCCAAGTGGATCGGGTGGCAGGATAACAACGTCGCTGAGTATCTCGCCCTGCTGGAAGCCCTTCAGTGTGCGGTGGTCCTGAAAGCCCGGGCGCTCCACGTCTACTCCGACTCCGAAGTTGTGGTCAAACAAATGATGGGCGAGTACGCGTGCCGCAGCCCCCGTTTGTACTCCCTGAATTGGACCTGCCGCAAGCTGGCGCGATCCCTGGCCTTCTCCATCTCTCACGTCCGCCGGGAAGATAATGCCGAGGCCAACCGCCTTGCCAGTGCCGCCGCCCGGCGCGAATCACAGTAGTCGAATTCCAGCCCCTTCAGCGGCCACCCCTGCTAACCAACCGGCATGGCTCCCAGTCCATCGCTTCCATGACGACCCGGGACAGGTTCAAGCGAATTGTAGCCATTCTCGCGCTGACTCTGGTTGCCCTGAGTTTGGTCTCGCCGGTACCTGCGAGGACGCCACAAACCGAAGCGCGCAAGACCAGCAAACCGTACACCGGCGACCTTTCGGTGTTCGATTCGCCTGGACGAGATGAAAAGCTGCAGGTCAATCGCGTCATGGACATTCTGGGGATCGTGCCGGGCAAGAGCGTGGCAGACATTGGCGCCGGGTCGGGTTGGTTCACCGTGCGGGCAGCCAGGAGGGTCACGGAATCCGGCAGTGTGTATGCGGTCGACATCAACCGCGAAGCCATTCGATATATCGAGAGACGAACAGAGAAAGAAAACCTACACAATGTCAGGGCGGTCTTGAGCCGAACGGATGACCCCCTGCTGCCCCCCAGTTCGGTTGATGCCGCGCTGCTTCTGAAGACCTACCACGAGGTAGAGAAGCCGGTCACCCTCTTACAAAATCTTCGCGCTTCCCTCCGCCCCGGCGCCAAGGTGGGCATCATCGATCGCAACGGAAATGGCGAGAACCACGGGGTGGCGCGGGAGGTGGTGCTGAAGGAAGCGACTGAGGCTGGCTACAAGTTGTTGGAAAGCTACGACTTCGTCAAGGGAGACGAAATGGACTACTTCCTGGTTCTGGCGCTGAAACCCTAACCCGTGGTCATTCCAGTCCCCTCCATGGATTCATCAAAAATTAACCTCCCAGCCGAGACTCCGCTGCCAGAGCCGGGTTTCAATGCGCTTGGTCTTTCTTTCTTGAGATGGGCATGGGGGGAGAACATGGGGGAACTAGCGCCGCGTGAACAACAGATCGCTGACCTGCTCCTGCAAGGCTGTAGCAATGCGGAAATTGCCCGGCAGTTGAAGATGAACCAGCGTACCGTCAAAGCGCATTTCAATCGCCTGTTTCTGCGCTTCGGGATTCACGGCGGGATCAAGCGCGTAAAGCTCGCAATTTTTCTGTATCGCAGGACGCTACGTTCGCAGAATGGGCTGACGGTAGGGAGATTGCCCGCGAGCGACAGATACGAATCGCTGAATTCGTTGCCCAAAATCAACAGCCCGACCCCTAGTCACACTAACGTCCCGCAGGCCTGATCGGGTTCGAAGATTCACCTTGCCCTCCGGGCCACATCAGTGTTATCTCTGGCTCCTTTTCGCGAGTGCATCCGCGACGACACTAGCGTGGCAGAACCCAACCTAGCTGCGGACCCGTCCGGTCAGATCGGCTTTCTCTCCCCAGGTGTGTCCATCGCCGAAGCCGAAGACCCCAGCCGTCCCAGGCGGGTCATGGGATTCCGCGATCTGGTCCTGTTCTACGTGGTCACGGGCGTCAGCCTGCGCTGGATCGCCACCGCTGCGGCGGCCGGGCCGAGCTCGATCGTCATTTGGATCGGAGCCTGGCTGGCCTTCTACACGCCGCTGGCGCTCTCGGTGATTGAACTCTCTTCGCGCTATCCGGATGAAGGCGGACTGTACGTCTGGAGCAAGAAGGCCTTCGGCGACTTCTCCGGATTTATGTCCGCCTGGACTTACTGGACCAGCAATCTGCCCTACTTTCCTGCAGTGCTCTATTTTGCGGCCAGTAATGCTCTCTTTATCCGACAGGACGCATGGGGGCACTTATCGAGCAACCCGACGTTTTACATCGTCTTTTCACTGCTCACGTTGACAGCCGCCACGGCGGTGAACCTCATCGGCCTTGACGTGGGGAAGTGGCTGCACAATGTGGGCGCCCTGGCGATGTGGATTCCGGCGGGTATTGTCATCGTGATGGGCGCAATCGCGTGGCGGCAGTTTGGATCGGCGACCGCGTTTAGTCTTCACGCGATGGTTCCCAGTGTCCACTTCAAAGATGTCATTTTCTGGTCGCTGCTGATTTTTGCGTTTGGGGGATGCGAAACCGCTTCCTTCATGGGGGAAGAAATCAAAAACCCGCGGCGCACCCTGCCGTGGGGACTGTTCGTTGCCGGATTGACGGTCGCACTGTGTTACATCCTGGGAACCGTCGGTGTGCTGCTGGCCTTGCCGGCGTCCGAGGTAAGCAATCTCCAAGGATTGATGCAAGCGATTGCCAGGACTGCCGGGCGTGTGGGATGGGGCGGCGTGGTTCCGGTGGCCGCGTTTTTGATTGCGCTGAGCAACGTGGGCGCGTGCGGCGCTTACCTCGCGGCGGTGGCGCGCTTGCCGTTTGTGGCGGGAATCGACCGCTTTCTGCCGAAGGCTTTTGGTTCGCTGCACCCCCGATGGAGAACACCGTGGGTGGCGCTGCTGGCTCAGTTCGTCATCGGCGTGCTCTTTGTTTTTATGGGGCAGGCGGGCACCAGCGTGAAGGGCGCCTACGACGTAATGGCCAGCATGACGGTGATCACGTATTTCATTCCCTATCTGTATCTGTTTGCGGCGATGATCAAACTGCAAGGCGAACCGGCCGGGCCGGAAGTCATCCGAGTTCCCGGTGGAAAACCGATCGCGAAGTTGGTCGCTGTCGTCGGATTGCTCACCACCACGTTAACCATTCTGCTGTCTCTTGTTCCTCAACCCGANNAGCCGCTGGCGGTGTTGAAAGTGGTGGGAGGATCGGTAGTGCTGCTGGCGATTGGCGCGGGAATTTATTGGGCGGGAAAAAGGAGAGCGGCAGGGGCGACTTAGTATGCCGCAACGTTTTCCACCGAATTCCGATTGGTCCGTTGTGACAAATCACACAGACGGTCAAATTCCAATCCTGTTGAGATCAACCTGTCTCTCTTTCGATCCCAGCCGCGCAGCGGCGGCATGGGAAAGCCCGGCACGGCAGTGCCGGGTAGGGAGCAGAAAGAGGACCGAGTCCCGCAGGGACGGCACCATGGCGCATAAATTTCCTAACGTACTCGTCCACCTTGTGTTCAGCACGAAGGACCGGCAAGACCTCCTGGTGGACGATGTGTTGCGGAACAGGCTTTGGAAATATTTCGTGGGTATTGGCAAGAACCACGGCATCGCGGTTCTGGCCGCCGATGGAACTGCCAACCACGCTCATCTTCTCATCGTTCTGCCCTCAGACATGTCCGTGGCCAAGGCGGTACAGGTCCTCAAGGCGAATTCCTCACGATGGCTTAGCGAACATGGCATCGATTTCAGCTGGCAGGAGGGCTATGGGGCCTTCAGCGTGAGCCCCTCGCAGATCGCGGTGGTGAAGAAGTATATCGAGCAACAGGCGGCACACCATGCGGCGCGATCATACGAAGAGGAGTTCTTGTCTTTACTCAACAAAACAGGAATGCATTACGAGAAGGACCAGGTTTTCGGATAGTGCCGTCCCTGGCGGGACTCGGGTTAGGGGGCCCGGCGACCCGGCACTGCCGTGCCGGGCTTTCTCATTCCGCCGCTTCGCGGCTAGAGCTTGATGACCGTGCTGCGATGATTGGGACCCACCCATTTCATCTCCTACCCCCATAGATGTCCCGCAGTAATTTGACGACTTGAGGTGGCATTCTTTCCTTCGGCAACCTTGGCTTGGCGCTGTTCGCGGCTGTCGGCATCGTCGCGATCAGAATTGCCTCAAGTTCGTTCCTCATATTGGCATCGTCAACCGCAAAGGCCGAGAAGAAATTCCAAAAATGATAGTAGCGACTATCCGGCTTCCTCGCATGGCTTCGCAGTCGACTTCTTAGCCTCTCCGCTTGGCCAACGTAGTGTGGTCTGTCGTCCCGGTAAAGAACGTACACACCTGGCCCGTTGAGAAAATCTAGCGATCTCGCCAGTACCGTCTTTCTGCCGGCACCATCTTCTGGCGGAATCTTCTCAAACACCGCTCGGGGCCACATCCTGACATAGCCTTCTGTGATCCCTTTAGCAGCCATTGCGACACCTCCTAAACGGTGCCTACTCTGCTCGGTCTGGACCAGTCGGCCGCCGGTTCTAAACCAACACCTCTTACACCGGCACCGCCGTCTTGCGTTTGGGATTGAAGAATGGCATGTTCACGATCTTCGCCGCCACTTTGTGGCGCACGGCCTCAATCGTGATCTCCATTTGCAGCTTGGTGCCGAGATGTGAATGTGCGGTGTCAACGCTGGCCAGCGCAATCATCTTTTTGAGCAGCGGTGACCA
>JAIQFW010000183.1 GCA_020073105.1 Terriglobia bacterium | reverse complement strand
GGTGGGCATCGACTGGGCCAAGGACCTGAACGACCTCGCCAAGCCGGTCCTGCTGCTCGACAAGGCCCTCGAAGGCCGCCAAAACCTGATCTCTGGAGCCAACAAAGAGGACTATCACCTCAAGAATGTCACGCCGGGCAAGAACTTCCAACCGACCGGCTACACCGACCTGCGCAGCGTGACCGCGGGTGAAGCTTGTCCGAACTGCGGCAGCCCCTTGCGCATCGACGCCGCCGTCGAGATCGGCCACATCTTCAAGCTCGGCTACAAGTATTCGGAATCCATGGGCGCGCGGGTGCTCGACCGCAATGGCAAGGAAGTCACCATGATCATGGGCTGCTATGGCATTGGCATCGAGCGCATTCTCACGGCTGCTATCGAGCAAAGTAACGACGAAAACGGCTTCTGGCTGCCGCCTCAGATTGCGCCTTTCGAGATCATCGTGACTCCGACCAATGTTTCCGACGACAAACTGCTCAGCACGGCGGTGGACATCGCCCAACGCTTAGAGGCGGCCGGATTCGACGTGTTACTGGACGACAGGGACGAAAGGCCAGGGGTGAAGTTCAAGGACGCTGACCTAGTGGGCATACCCTTTAGGGTAACGGTGGGCAAGAAGGTTACCGAAGGCACTATAGAAGTCGTTCATCGCTCGACTCGCGAGGTGCGGGATGCTAGCATCGCGGCAATAGTCGATCATTTCAGGGCCTTATGGCCCGCGCACTGACGCGCGGCTAGGGCCCTTGGAAATCGGAGCCAGCGATGGGAACAGTCAAACTGATTTTTGGTCTATTCGTTATCGTCACCGCGGTCTTCCTGGGCGCAGAGCTGATCCCTGTTTACTACGCGAATTACCAATTCCAGGATGTAATTAAGACTGAGGCCACGCTGCAGACCTATACCAGCAAACCGGAAGGCGACATTCAAGACTCCATCTTCAAGAAGGCCCAAGACCTGGAAATTCCTGTGAACAAAGACCAAATCAAGGTCCAGCGCCATGGAAACCAGGGCACCGGCTCACTCACCATCCGGGCCCCCTACGTGGTGCATGTGGACTTTCCCGGCTACCCAATGGATCTGCATTTCGACGCGTCCACCGAGAACAAAAGCCCCTTCTAGTTCAATGCGTGAAACCTCGGTGATTTAGAATAGTCCTTGAATCCCGAAATCTGGCTTCGCGCTGGTTCGTTTCCATCAGCAAGATAGGGACGATCCGGATATGGTCCTAGCTTGGGATAACGAATTCGGACGGGCTTTCATCTCATCTGAGGCGGGAGCGACGAACCTGGCGCGCGGCGAGCACCGCAACTTAACGTGGCCATCAAAGTAAAGATCCCGAAGAAGACGCGGGGGGCGGGTGGCAAGCTGTCGCGCGACCCGGTCATCAGGATTGCTCTGGCAGCCTTTGTCGTCCTCGCCGTCTTTGTCACAGCCTGGTTCTCCTACTACTACATCAAATACGACCGCATCATCGAGCAGCGTTTCAAAGGACAGGTGTTCAGCAGCTCCGCGAAAATTTATGCCATTCCCCGTACCGCCAGTGTTGGCGAGAAGATGGAAGCCCGCGAAATTGCAACCCAACTCCAGCAGGCGGGTTATTCCGAGAAGGGCGATTCGCCCATTGGCACCTATCGACTGCTGAACGGCGGGATTGAAATCAGGCCTGGGCCGCAGTCCTACCATAGCCCGGAGCCGGCGACGATTCGCATCCAGGACGGCCGTGTGGCAAGCATCACTGGAAAGTCTGGAGATCTGGCGGCCTACGAATTAGAACCGCAGATGGTCACTGGGCTGTTTGATGCCGAGCAACGCTCCAAGCGCCAGGTCGTGGGTTATGACCAGATTCCCAAGGTGATGGTGGGGGCGGTACTTGCCATCGAGGACCGCAGGTTCTTTCAGCACAGTGGAGTGAATTTCTTCCGGATGGCGGAGGCGGCCTGGATTGATTTCATGCACGAGCGCCATGCGCAGGGTGGATCCACGCTCACCATGCAGCTCTCCCGCGGTTTCTTTTTGACCCCCGAGAAGACGATCAAGCGCAAGCTGACCGAGATGCTGATTGCCGAAGAACTGGAACAAAAATTTAGCAAGCAGCAGATATTTGAGTTTTATGCCAATTGGGTGGACCTGGGGCAGCGCGGTTCTTTCACCATCAACGGGTTTGCCGAGGCCACGCGCGCCTATTTCAATAAGGACTTAAAAGATATCTCCGTGCCCGAGGCAGCCTTGCTGGCGGGGATTATCCAGCGGCCCAGTTATCTGTCTCCCTATCGTCATCCTGAGCGGGCGTTGGAACGGCGCAACCTCGTCCTGGACAGCATGGTGGAAACCCATGCGATCACGCGGGCTGAGGCAGACAAGGCTAAGGCCACTCCGTTGAAGCTCGCCCCGCCGAATGTGGAAGCCAGCGATGCTCCGTACTTTGTGGATCTGGTGCGCGATACCCTGGGCAGCAAGTTCAACGAGCGGGAGTTGAACGAACAGTCCTACCGCATCTACACCACGCTGGATCCCGACTTACAGAAGGCTGCAGCCCAGGCAGTGGAAGCCGGTATCAAGCAAGTCGATGATCTGGTGACGAAACGCCGCACCAAACGCATCAGGGTGGGCAAGAACAAATTTGAGACCCAGGTCGAGCCTGGGCCGCAGGCACAGGTTGCGTTGGTGGCCATGGACCCACACACCGGCGAGGTGTTGGCATTAGTAGGGGGGCGCAACTACGGTTTCAGCCAGTTGAACCACGCGGTCGCCAAGCGCCCGACCGGATCGATCTTCAAACCGTTCGTCTACGCAGCGGCGATGAACACAGCGGTCGTCGGGGGAAATCCGGTCCTGACTCCCGCGTCCATCGTCGCCGATCAGCCCACCACTTTCGCCTATGGCGACCAGATTTACGAACCACGCAACTACAAGGAGGAGTACCACGCCGATGTGACCTTGCGCTACGCCTTGGCGATGTCGCTGAACAATGCGACCGTCAAGGTCGCGGAAGAAGCTGGGTACGACAAGGTTGCCGACCTCGCCAAGGCCGCTGGAATCACGTCCGTGAAGCCCACTCCGGCGATGGCGCTAGGGGCATACGATGCGACTCCCCTGGAAATGACCTCAGCCTACACGGTCTTTGCCAATTCCGGCGTGCGGATTTCGCCTGTGCTGGTGAATTCGGTGCGCAACGCTGCCGGCGATGTGGTGCAGGATTTCAAGCCAGAGAGACGACAGGTCCTGGACCCGCGCGTCACCTACGTGATGACCAACATGATGGAGGGCGTGCTCAATTTCGGAACCGCGTACTCGGTTCGCACCCTCGGCTTCACCGCCCCTGCTGCGGGCAAGACCGGGACCTCCCACGACGGATGGTTCGCCGGCTACACCAGCAACCTGCTGTGCATCGTGTGGGTGGGATTTGACGACTATAGTGACATCCGTCTGAGTGGGGCGCAAAGCGCCGCTCCCATCTGGGCGGAGTTCATGAAGAAGGCCGTCACCGTACCGCAGTATGCGGACGCGCGGCCGTTTAGCCAGCCGACCGGCGTGGTGGACGTGCAACTGGACAAAACGACCAATCTCCTGGCCACGCCCTCGTGCCCCGACAGTTACACCGCGGCCTTCATCACTGGGACTGAGCCTACCAGCACCTGCGACCAAAGCACCGGAGTCAAGGGATTCTTTTCCCGCATCTTTGGTCTGGGCAGCGAGAAGGCGCTGCCTCCGCCCGGCTCCCAAACCCCAGCAGCAAATCAGGGAGACGCCGGGACCCAAGATCAAGGGAAGGACGCCTCCGCTCAGGATCCGAAGAAGAAAAAGGGCTTCCTTGGCAAGATCACGAGTATCTTTAAGGACGATAAATCGTCTAACCCTCCGTCGCAGCCTCCTCCTGACAACGGGAACAGTCCTCGTTGATGAGGCCCTTGAGTCGCGACGGAGTGCGTTTCTGGATATCCGCAACGAGGTAGCACATATGCGCCGCAACGGTTGCCTGTTAATCCTCTCCCTGGTTGCCCTATTTGGCACCCTGCACGCCCAGTCGCCGTCCGAGCTGGTGCAGGTAGTTCCGCCCCAGGTGCGCATGCAGCCGCCACCTGCGAACGCCTCGGCTGAAGAACTGGAGAAGCGCGGCGACGATCTCCGGTCCGAGAAGGCATACCTCGACGCCCTGGATTACTACCGAGCGGCTTTGGCCAAGGCCCCTACCGCCCGGGTCTACAACAAGGCAGGCATCGCCGGACTGCAGCTGCGGCGAGACAAAGAAAGCCAATCCGACTTCGAACGCGCGGTAAAGCTGGATCGTGAGTTCGCTGACGCGTGGAACAACCTGGGCGTGATCTACTACGTGCAGCGGAAGTACGGCAGGGCCATTAAGCAATATCAGAAGGCCATCAAGTTGAAGCAGGACGTCGCCTCTTTCTATGCCAACCTGGGCGCCGCCTATTACTCGCAGAAAGAGTGGGAGAGAGCGGCCGCGGCCTACGGCCAATCCCTACAGTTGGATCCAGACCTCTTTGAGCGGAGTTCGCGGAACGGAGTCACGTTTCAGTTGCCTTCCCCACAGGACCGGGCACACTTTAACTATCTGGTAGCGAAGCTCTACGCCAAACAGGGAGACCGCGACCGGGCGTTGCTGTATTTGCGTCGCGCCATGGAGGAGGGGTATAAGGCGATCAATGACGTTTATAAGGACCCGGAGTTCGCGGCCCTTCGTGCCGACACCCGCTTTACCCAGCTGATGGCGGCCCGGCCTCCGGCCGTGCCGGAATAACTTTCTTTCTTAGGCCTCCAAAATTACAAAACTTTACGCTGCTAGCCGCAACTTTCGGCGCTGTTTGTGTTCTATAGTAGCAATAACTCCTGAAAACACAGGGTGAGTAAGGAGAAACGGTAGCCCATCGGTTGTCGACCCGAGCACGCCCCAAGCAGACAGCCGGTGGGCTTATTTTTTCGAGAATGACTACCGCAAAGGACGCCGAGTACGCAGAGTTCTTGGGGCTTCTTGCCAGGCCTGATGCGTTCCGCACAAAAAATTGAGAAAATTTGATCCCGCTGCGTCCTCAGCGTCCTCTGCGGTTTTCATTTACCGGACTTCTCTCGCAGATATACTCGCTGACGACCTGTTTCCACTTCCCCTGGGCCTTGAGGATGAATTCAACCGCATCGCGAAGGGCACCGTCCCCGCCCGCATGGGGTGTGACGTAGTGGGCGTCTTTCTTGACCTCGGCGCGGGCATTCGCCACTGCGACCGCAAATCCGCAGTTGCGCATCACCGGAAGGTCGATGACATCGTCGCCCACGAATCCCGCCTCGCTCGCATTAAGTCCTTCCTGCTGAAGTATTTCCTCAAAAACGGTTAACTTGTCCTGGATGCCCTGATGAACGTGGTCGAGCTTCAGGTCGCGGGCGCGGAGGGCAACGGTCTCCGAGACCCGTTTGGTAATCAGCCCGGTCTTGATCCCGCCTAGCCTGGCCAGTGAGATGGCCGTACCGTCGTGGGCGTGGAAGCCCTTGGCCTCGATCAGGGTCTGGCTGGCGAAACCGAAGCCGCCTTGTTCTTTGCGCTTGGCGGGATGGTCCAGAGTGGTTTGCTCGACTCCAGCGGGCGCGGGGAAGATGAACAGTTTACCGTCAGTGAGGACGCCGTCCACGTCAAAGAGGAGGAGTTTGATCTTCTTGGCGCGGGAAGCGGGGGAAATTCTGGGCATGGCGGGGATTCTAGCATCTGCAATGCCCACGTAGGGGCAGGTGTCCTCACCTGCCCGGCGGAGGAGCGAAGCTCGCAGAACTGGCGAGCTGCACTCGCCTGTTAATCTCGCTGCCGTTCAAACGCGCCCATGTCGCATCGATGTTTACGCTTGAACCTACCTGGCCGCGGGAAGCCACGCTGGTCGGTCTTTAGCAGATGCCCTTGGCTGTCAGTGCAGCCCTCCGGGTTACCCGCATCAATGGTGGGGCTTCCCGCCAATTCCGCCAGGGTTTGCGTCGGTCCCCCGTTATTGAGTAAAGGTCCAAGCTTGGGCTCGACGTTGTTCTGATCGCCAGGGCCGTTGAAGTTGCACGTTTTGTCGCTGCTCAGGTTATAGCCGACGGAAGTCATGGTTCCGAAGCAGTTCCCGGTAAGATTGTCCGCGACAATGCTGTTTTGAATGGTCGCCGGGCCCACAACCCCGCTAGTGCCGCTGGCCTCGTTTCCGCTGATGGTGCTGTTGTTAATGGCCAACGTTCCCGCATTGGCGATGCCTCCGCCGTAGCTGTAATAGTTGCCGTTGCCCGTGATAGTGCTGTTGTTGATGGTTGCAGTTCCAAGTCTATCGTTGAAGATGCCGCTGCCGTCGAACGCATACTGATTTCCACTGATAACGCTGCGGTTCACCACCATCATGCCGCCGTTATAAATCCCAGTACCGTACATGTCGGTAGCGCCCCCAATGTTATTTGCGATGGTGCTGTCGCTGATCGTCGCGGTGCCGTCTGTGAAGATACCGCCACCATAACCGAAGTAAGAGTATTCTGTTTCGTTGTCGCTTACGGTGCTGTAGCGGAGCGTCAGCATCCCCCGGTTATAGATGCCGGCGCCATCCGAGTCGTCGGCCGAGAAGTCACCCGCCACATTCTGGGTAATGATGGACTTAAAGACCACTAAGGTCCCGCGGTTGGCAATGCCGCCTCCGGAGCCGCCGGCATCGTAGGAGGCCTCGCCGTTGCGAATCGTAAACCCTGCGATCACCACGTGCGCTTTGCTGTTGGGAATGGAAACAACCGTGTTGAGGTGCTGACCGTCGATGATGGTCGTGTCGGAGCCCGAGCCAATGATCGCCAAACTGGAATTGATGGTTAGGTTCTCGGCGTAGATCGACGGGCCCACGAAGATGACACTTCCCGAAGGCCCTAGTGCAATGGCATGTCCGATGGTTTTGCAAGCCGTCTTGGGCGACTTGCAATTGTTACCGTCACTCCCATTCGCGCCATTGACGTACCAGATGATCTTGGCCATGGCTGTGGGTGCCAAGAACAGGAATAGCGCCAAAAGCGGCAAGGCAACGAACCTGCGACCGTGTTTCATGATTCCTCATTCCCCGCTGCCGGCGCAGTCTTCCCGCGCGGTGATCGGAGCGAATTCACTTCTAGACGGACAGCCCGTGGGACAAAACCTCCATATCCTAGCCTTTCAGTGCAGATTGTCAATGACGCGTTTACGCGAAATCGCATAGGCGAACAATTTGCGAATCGGCGAAGGTCGCGATTAGAATAGCTGCAATGTCGTCCTTCCCTGCCTCGCTCGCCTGGGCCCACCCTCTGGTGCGGGATTGGTTCGTCCAGCGATTCGGAACGCCAACCGAACCGCAGGAGCTGGGCTGGCCCCACATTCTCGCTGGGCGCACGACACTGATTTCAGCTCCAACCGGATCGGGCAAGACACTCGCTGCGTTTCTGGCCTGCATTGATCGCCTAGTGTGCAAGGCGCTGGCCGGAGATCTGCAAGACCGCACAGAGGTTCTCTACATCTCGCCGCTGAAAGCGCTCGGCAACGACATCCAAAAGAACCTCGAAATCCCGCTGGGCGAGATTCTGCAGATGGCCGGACAGCGGGGCCTGCTGATGCCGCAGATTCGCACCGCGGTCCGCACCGGCGACACCCTGATGCACGAGCGCCGCGCGATGCTGAAGTGTCCTCCGCACATTCTGGTAACGACACCGGAGTCGCTATACATCCTGCTGACTGCAGAGAAGAGCCGGGCGATCTTGCGCGATGTTGAGACGGTAATCGTCGATGAGATTCATGCTGTAGCGGACGACAAGCGCGGGGCGCACTTGGCGCTCTCGCTCGAGAGGTTGGAAGCGTTGTGTGGGCAAGCCTCGAGTCGGCGTTTGGGTTCTGTTGTCATCCCGAGCGAAGCAAGGGATCTCGGTTTTGGTGGAGAGAACCCAGATTCCTCGGGCCTGACGGCCCTCGGAATGACAAGGGGGATAGAGGCCGGCGGTGGCACGACTGAAGTCGTGCCCTTCCCAGCTACACCGGGTCCGGTCCGCATCGGCCTGTCCGCCACCCAGAAGCCAATCGAAGAAGTAGCTCACTTCCTTACCGGCAATGGCCGCCCCGCCCCGGTCATCGTCAATATTGGCCATACGCGGCAGCTTGACCTTGCGGTGGAGGTCCCGGCCAGTCAGCTCGGCCCCATCGCCACCAACGAGATGTGGGAAGAAATCTACGACCGCATCGCGGAGTTAGTCGGGCAGAACCGGTCAACACTAGTGTTTGTGAATACCCGACGGCTCGCCGAACGCGTCGCCCACCATCTGGCGGAGCGGTTGGGAGAAGACAACGTCGCCGCCCATCACGGCAGCCTATCGCGTAAGCTGCGGCTCACAGCAGAAAAAAAGCTGAAAGAAGGCCAGATCAAAGTCTTGGTAGCCACCGCCTCACTGGAGCTGGGAATCGACATCGGCACGGTGGACTTGGTGGTGCAGATCAGCTCCCCGCGCGCGATCGCCGTCGCCTTGCAGCGGGTGGGACGCTCGGGCCACACCCGCGACGAGCTATTGGAATGCGCGGCGCTGGTGCGTTCCATCAAGCAAGGTGACCTGGATCGGCTGATGATCCCCGAGGCGCCGCTGGACATCCTGGCTCAGCAGATGGTGGCAACCTGTGCGTCGGAGCAAAGCGCTAAGGACGTCGGCGCAACGACCGAGGGTTGGAACGAGGATGACTTATTCGCACTCGTCAGACGCGCCTATCCCTACCGCAATATTTCCCGTGAAGTTTACGACGCGGTTCTGGAGATGCTGGCCGAGGGCATTGCCTCCCGGCGGGGGCGCTACGGTGCGTATCTGCACCACGATCGGGTGAACCACAAGGTTCGAGCACGGCGGGGCGCCCGTCTAGCGGCTATTACTAGCGGTGGGGCCATCCCGGAAACCGCGTTATTCACCGTGGTTGCCGAGCCGGATGGAATCGTCGTTGGCACGGTCGATGAAGACTTTGCCGTGGAGAGCAACGCCGGCGACATCATGCTGCTGGGCAACACCTCCTGGCGAATCCGCCGCGTAGAAGGAAGGTCAGGACGGGTGCTAGTGGAAGATGCTCACGGTTCGCCTCCCAGCATTCCCTTTTGGTTGGGCGAGGCCCCGTCGCGAACCCAAGAGCTCTCGCTGCAAGTGGCCGATCTGCGCCAGGAAATCAGCGACCGCTTACAGAACATCTTCCCGGTGGG
The DNA here is from genome assembly GCA_020073105.1 of Terriglobia bacterium. Lineage (GTDB taxonomy): Bacteria > Acidobacteriota > Terriglobia > Terriglobales > Acidobacteriaceae > JAIQFW01. The sequence goes on along the minus strand of JAIQFW010000183.1, from coordinate 2,155 downwards.
GTTCTCGCAGGCCCAGCCCGAAGTGGCTGAGACTGTCGCATGGCTGCAGGCGGAGTGTGGTCTCGACCATTCCGGAGCCGAGCAGACGATCGAATACATCCTGCAGGGCCGGGCGGTGTTGGGAGCTGTGCCGACGCAGGACACGATCATTGCAGAACGGTTCTTCGACGAGGGCGGCGGGATGCAGCTGATCATTCACGCACCGTTCGGCGGACGGATCAACAAAGCCTGGGGACTGGCCCTGCGCAAGCGCTTCTGCCGCGGCTTCAATTTCGAGTTGCAGGCGGCGGCTACCGATAATGGGCTGAACATCTCCCTGGCCGAGCAGCACAGCTTCCCTCTCGCGGATGTCTTTCACTTCTTGAGCGTGGAGACGGTACCGTCTCTTCTGGAGCAGGCGGCCCTGGCTTCGCCCATCTTTGGGACGCGCTGGCGCTGGGACGCCAACCGCGCCCTGGCGCTGTTGCGCTTTCAGAACGGCAAGAAAGTCCCGCCGCAGATTCAACGCATGAGATCAGATGACTTGCTGGCGTCCGTCTTCCCCGACGTCGCCGCCTGCCAGGAAAATATCGAAGGCGATATCCAGATTCCTGACCATCCCCTGGTGAAAGAAGTGATGAAAGACGTTTTGACGGAAGCCATGGATCTGGATGGCCTGAAGAACCTTCTCCGCGCGATGGATGAGGGCCGCATCCGCTGCATCGCCGTGGATACGCCGGTGCCGTCGCAGTTCTCTCACGAAATTCTGAATGCTAACCCGTATGCGTATCTCGACGATGCGCCGCTGGAAGAACGGCGCGCGCGGGCGGTCGAGATGCGGCGGGTCCTGCCTGAGTCGGTCCTGGAAGAGGTAGGCAAGCTCGATCCGGCGGCCATTGCGCAAGTGCGAGAAGAAGCCTGGCCGGATGTGCGGGATGCAGACGAACTGCAGGACGTGCTGCACACGCTGATCGCCCTGCCGGCACCTGCGGGGGGACAGCCGCCCACGACCGTCCGGCTCGGCGAAGCTGAGCACGGGTACATCGCCACTGCACAATGGTCTGCTCACTTTCAAAACCTGGTTCGGGATGGGAGAGCGGTAACCACCCTCGCTGATGGCCGGCGCTATTGGGTAGCGGCAGAACGAGCCCAGATTTTTTCTCTTCTCTTTCCTGACTCTACCTTCGATCAGTCTGCAGCCGACGTGGGGACGTCGCTTCCCTCTCGTGACGACGCCCTCCTTGCCCTGGTCACCGGTTGGATGTCGCACCTGGGGCCGGTAACGACCGAGCAACTCGGTGCGATTCTCGGACTCCCGGGCGTTGAGATCGAAAAAGCGCTGCTGCGCATGGAAGCCAGCGGCGCAGTGCTGCGGGGAAATTTCACCGGTACGAATGCGCGGACAGGAATGTCCGCACTACACGACCATACGGAGTGGTGCGAACGGCGGCTGCTGGCACGCATCCACCGCTTGACGGTTGCTACCCTTCGCAAGCAGATTGAACCCGTCAACGCAGCGCAGTTCATGCGCTGGCTGTTGCGCTGGCAGCATGTCGCGCCCGGAACCCAGGTCCTCGGCGAGCGGGCAGCACTAGAGGTGTTGCGGCAGCTCCAGGGATTCGAAATTCCAGCCAACGCCTGGGAGCGCCACATCCTGGCCCGCCGTATTGCCAACTACGATCCCGCCTGGCTGGACCAGCTCTGTCTGACCGGAGCTGTAGGTTGGGGAAGACTGTCACCGCATCCTGCAACGCTGGAAGACTCCGCCGCGGGAAGACGTCGCGTTATACCCACTAGCGTCGCTCCCATCACCTTTTTCGTGCGCGAAGAGGCCGATTGGATGACCCCGCACCACCCGTCCGCCGACCAGCCAGAGGCACGTGGGCTGAGTGAGGGTGCGCGGCAGGTGCTCAATTTTCTGCGGCAGCGTGGAGCATCATTCTTCGCGGACATCGTCCGGGGAACCGACAAGTTGAAGGCTGAAATCGAAACTGCGTTGTGGGAACTGGTGGCGGCAGGAGTGGTCACCGCGGATGGTTTCGACAATCTACGCTCCCTCATCGATCCCACACGCCGCGCCGGACAAGGCAGTGGACGCACGGCCCGTCCGAGGCACAGCTCCGGCCGCTGGGCGCTGCTCTATACCGATCAAGCAGTCGAGCGCAATCGCGCCGTC
>JAIQFW010000007.1 GCA_020073105.1 Terriglobia bacterium | reverse complement strand
CCGCCGCGAAGGCTTCCTCGCCCCACTCGTGCCATCGGATGGGTTGGTGCATGGCGGAGCGCAAATAGGCGGAAGAGGCCTTGGAGAGCGAGTTGAGGGAGGAGGGCATCGTCTTAGTGTAACTGTTCCGCTGGGGGAGAACCGAGAACTGGGAACTAGGAGCCGGCGACGTCGGATGCCTTGAACTTCCGCCTTGCACCGTGGCGGATGTGGAGCACGTCAACCTGCTTCTGTTTCTCCCGTACCCGGTAGATCACACGATAAATGTCAGGCTTGTTGCCGTAGAGCAGGTGCCTCAGTTTGTCACGCTTGCGCGTCAGAGGGCATCGGTTCGGCTGTTGGTCCAGAGTCAAGATCGCCTGTTTGAGGTTCCGGTACCATTTCAAGGCGGCGTCAGAATACTCAGCGTTGATCTCTTCGTATAGGCTGGCAAGGTCGCGCTCGGCGCGGGAAGTGATGTTAACGACGTATGCCATGTTTGGCTTCGAACTCGGCGAAAAACTCTTTTGCCGTCCGAACCTTTCCTTCTTTCGCATCCTTGAGACCCTGCCGGATGCCTTCCTCGGCATCGGCGTGCGCAGCAATATCGAGTAGACGCTGATAGGCTTCGGCATCCTGCACAATAGCTGCAGCTTTGCCCTTCACAGTAAGCACTACCGGACGCTTGCTCTTCTTTAGCTGCTTCATGAAATCGCCGGACCGGCGGCGGAACGTCGTCAGCGATTGAATATCACTGGTGATGTCAAGCATGGGGCTAGTCCTCTGAGCACCTTTTTAGGTGCTACAAGAATACTATAAAATCTGAAGCCTCTCAAGAAACAGCTGGAGGAGCCCCAAGGCCCCAAGCTCCTCTTGGTGCTAGGCTAGAAGTGCTCACTATGCCCGGCATGAATGCCTCCGAAGACAAGGTCGGCGACCTGCTCCGACGTTTCTATGCTGAGTACGGCGTGCCGAAAGAAGGTCCACCGCTCGGACTGCATATCTCGCAGTTGCCCGGGGATATGCCCATTCCCGACGCTGACCTCGACATTCTTCGGGAGACCCTGAACGACGACCTTACCCGTCGGCAATTCCGCGACTGTCGCGCCGTTCTCGACGACCTGGCAAGCCGCCTCACTGGGGAAGAGCTCCTTGCAGAATTGCTTGGCGTGCCTCTGCCGGCGGAACAGGGAATACAGCAACTGTCCAGCGGTGTGTTCTGGTTTGCGCTTGCCAGCAGTCTCGACTCACGCAAGGATGGAGATCCGGTAGCCCCTTTCCATGCGGACGTTGTTCTCCCTCTGCCGCTGAGGGTCCAAATGACGGTTCACGGGTCTCTCGTGCTACGCCTGTACATCGCGCTGGTATATATGCGAGAAGGAGCCCTCAACGACCTGATCACCGAAAGCGCTCGAGCGGGCGGACCTTGCTCGGGGCGGGTTAGGAAGTTACTGAACTCCGACTACGTGCGCCGAATCCGTAATGCCCTGTCGCACGGCTCGTTCTATGCCTGCATTGTGGGCCTCGTGTTCCGCGACGACCACGAGGTGATTGTTGCAACTGCTGGTTTCCTTAGCTGGCTTAGCACGTGGCTCATGCTCATTCAGCTTCAGGCGCTCTCGGCGATTTGTCGGAAACCCAACGTCATCTGAAAACTGCGTCGTGTCGACGACGTACTTATCGCTCGTGAAGTTCGTCGCGGGAGCGTTGAGGCGTCCAGTGCAAATCCAGGCCTTTGCGCAGCCGTGCCAATGCCCGTCTGCGTGCACACGCGTAAGGCAGACGATTGTTCACAACGTGCTCCAGGCACATGGCCAGCAGGGCGTTGATGGACATGCCCTCCTGGGCGGCTAGCTCACGCGCCTCACGAAGTAATGTGGCTTCCGGTTTTATCGTGACCTTGGTTTTCATGCGGAGACCGCCAAGTTCCACTCTACTAATACCTCGTCCACAGCGCTATTTGGCATTAGTTTGTCTGCACCAACCGCTTGGCGATCACGCAATACAGGTCGACAGCATCCTTCAGTTGCGTCTTCTCGATGTACTCGCCATCGGTGTGCGCCACATGGATCGATCCCGGCCCCACCAGCAGCGGTTCGCCCCAGTTGCCGAGCCACGGAATGTCCGTAGTGAAGGCGGCAACCATGGTGGGCAAGCCGTCCAAAGTACGCAGCCGCACCATGGGAATTTCCAGAACAAACTCGGCTGTCGCCAAGCCCGAGACGGCCTGCTCGATCTCTCTCCTCAAATCGTCCGACGGGCCGGCCAGGCGATACAACAACTGTGCCCGGGCGTGATCCGGAATCACGTTAGGGGCGCGGCCGCCTTCGATCACGCCGATGTTCAGGGTGCAGGGGCCGATGTCGTCTGCACTGGGCAGCGTCATGGATTGCAGCCGCCGCAACGCCTCCAGGAGTTTGTCGATCGCGGATTCGCCCAGTTCCGGGTATGCGGAGTGCGCCATGCGGCCCTGGGCAGTGATCTCCACCCGCAGTGTTCCTTTGGATGCTGAGGCCAGACGATTCTCCGTTGGTTCACCGTTGATCAGGAATCTGCAGCCAGGGGACTGCTGGTTGGCCACTTTCGCTCCGAGGCTGTCCTTCTCCTCACCCACCAGGAAGAGCAGCCCGACGTACACGCCCTCCCGGCGCAAGCGCTCGGCGGCTGCGATCTGGGCGGCGATGATTCCTTTGGCATCGCAGGAGCCGCGGCCATAAACGCGAGTGGCATCTTCCGAAGAAGGAATGAATGGCGGGACTGTATCCATGTGGGTGGAGAACACGACTGCCGGCTTGGGCTCTTCCGGACACACCGCAAAAATATTGCGGCGTTCGCCATCGACCGGGACGCGGCCGGCGCGATACCCGAGCCGGGTTAATTCGCGGCGGAGGAAGTCGCCCACCGGGCCTTCATTGCCGGTGATCGATTCGATGTCGACAAGCTGACGCGTGAGAGCAACGACGTCCATGGCTGAAAGAATATCCTACTGGCGCGTCGGGCGGTGCAGCTGACGGCGGTTGTCAATCTGGCAACCCGAAACCACAAAGGGTACACGAAGGAGATTCTCTGATACTCGGCATCGTTCTGATAATTTAATGTGAGTGCCCTCACTGCCAAGCTCTGTGATTCGCTCTTTCTTTCTTGATGGTCCGGCCGGACGTCTCGAAGCCCTTCTCAATGAGGGCGCGGAGTCCGCAGCCTATGCGGCTTTGGTCTGTCATCCCCATCCCCTGTACGGGGGAACGTTGCACAACAAGGTGGTGTTTCACACCATGAAAGCGCTGAACAGCTTTGGTTACCCGGTGTTGCGCTTCAACTTTCGCGGAGCCGGACTGAGCCAGGGGGAGCACGACCACGGTTACGGCGAAGTGGACGATGTGCGAGCGGCGCTCGACTGGTTGGATGGTGAATTCCACCTGCCGCTGATTTTCGCGGGATTCTCATTTGGAGCGGCGGTGGGGCTAAGGGCGGCATGTCCCGACTCACGGGTGAAAGCAGTGATTGGCCTGGGCATCCCGGTAGTTCCTGCGGACGAACGCAGCTACGACTTTGATTTCCTCCGGGAATGTAACAAACCCAAGTTGTTGCTTAGCGGCGCACGTGACCAGTTCGGCCCGCAGGCAAAATTGCAGGAAGTGGCGGCAGCGCTACCCGAGCCCAAGAAACTGGTATTGATCGAAGGCGCAGACCACTTCTTTGAAGGGCGGCTGCGGGAAGTGCGCGAAACCATTGAGGCTTGGGTCAGGGATACCTTGCCCGTCGCGTAGAGTTTCGGAAGGGTCTTAGCAAATCGGAGATTCTGGAATCGACAGCTCTGCTCCATCAAAATCTTAAAACGCAGAGAGCGCCGAGAAACGCTGCAGAGCACGCAGAGAAGCCCGGCAGAGAACAACCTGGGACACTCTCTGAGCTCCACGCCGGCTTCCTCCCTTGATGGACTGCCCTACCTCCCAGACAGGAACGCCGTCTGCGCCAACACATGCGCGCCATTGCTGGCCGTGATCTTGAGAGTGTGAACGGGGCCAGGAACGTCAGTGGGAGTGAAGGTCACGATGTACTGGCCCGCGAGCTGATTGGCAATGGCATTGACGGCATCGGAGTAGTTCTTCTTCTGACTCCAGTAGGTCGCGCCTCCGGTCTCGGTCGCGAGCCTCTGGACGTTGACCTTGCCGGCATCGTAGGCGCGAATTCGTGTCTGCTGCATTTCGTTGTCAAAGCTGCGCGTAGCTGTGCCGGCGCCGCCGTCATCTCCGGCGTGCAGCGATATGTAGTTCTTCCCAATGTTGGTGTCAGTGATGCGGCTGAACTTGGGATCCTCCAGGCCGATTACGAAGGTGGCGACGTGCATTTCCTGGGCGGCCGCAATCACTCGCATCAACTGACCCTCTACCGCGGTATTTGCCCGGGTTCCAAACCCGGGGCTGTGCGGCCAGGGTTCGCGAAAGATGACCATCACACGGCGTGAGGGGCGAGGATCCGAGCTCATCATGGTGTAAACGACGTCAAAAGCTGTGACCCCTCCCCCTCCAAAAGTCTGCAGCGTGCTTCGGCCGGCATCCTCGTCGCTTCCTACCTCATCCGTTTTCATTTCGAAATTGAAGGCATCATAAATGCCCGCATTGGGGTCGAGGCCCTGAATGATCTTGGTGAGTGCAGCCGGATCGTGCGCCCACTCCAATCGGTCGGAGGCCCAAGGTTTCTTCCCGTGGGCGCTGATCACAAAAGCTTCGTCGACGTTGGGCCGTATGGCTTTGTTGACCAGGTCAACGGCCGCGGCCTGCTGCTGTGCGAAGGTAGCCGGCGTGGCCAGTAGGACAATGCCCAGGTGCAGCGGAAAGTCCTTGTACAGTTGCAGAGGCAGCACCGCGTGATTGGCGTCCTGGATCGAAAGCTGTTCCTTGGTCAGCCCAAGCATGGGATGGCCGCTGCCATCCGTTGCCGAGATGAGCACCGGCACGAAGCGAGGCGCATGCGTCGCGGGCGCAGGTGTGCTGCCAGCAGCCACCGAGCCACCGCTCGTCGGCGCGGCTTGTGGCGAGGTTGCGCTCTGGCCAAACAGGGCAACGGCCAAGAACAAGATTGCGGCGAGGACGCTAGTTGAGGCTGTAACGTAACTTTTCATACTCTCCCCCGAGGCGCCAAAATACTACCCCAACGGAGGACATCGGGCAACCGCACGGATCACTTCGGGCTGTGACGGGAGGTAACAGCTGCGCAGCCTCTATAATCCTCCGCATGGCCCCGACCGGCAGAAGCGAGAAGTTGGCAATCGAAATGCGCGTCACCGCGCGGCACCTCTTCGAGCACGCGCTTGCCGAGTCAGGCATTGACCGGGCCTTTGGGCGTCATGTGGCTTGCGAGCGCGGCGTGTTACGCGTCTGCGAGGATCTCCACGACCTCCATTCCTACGACCGGGTGTATGTGGTTTCCATCGGAAAGGCTGCGCACACTCTGGTGAATGCGCTGGAGATGCAGGCTGGGGACCGCTTTGAAGGGATCGTGGCCAGTTCGGTCGAACCTGCTTTTCAGAAGCGCGGATTCCGCTATTTCCAGGGAGGGCATCCCACGCCCAACCCTGAGTCGGTCCGCGCAGCGGAGGCTATGCTTAAGTCAGTCAGCGGGCTGGGAGCTTCCGCCTTGGTGATTTTCATGCTGAGCGGCGGTGGATCGTCGATTGCCGAAAAACCGATCGATGACGAAATCTCCCTGGAAGATCTGATCGCGACCTACAAAGTCCTGGTGCACTCCGGCGCACCGATCGCCGAGATCAACGCGATTCGCAAACATCTATCTGCAATCAAGGGCGGGCGTCTGGCGCAGGCGGCCTATCCGGCACAGCAGGTATCGATTCTGGTGTCTGACGTTCCCGACAATACGCCGGACGCACTGGCCTCCGGTCCGACCATGCCCGATTCCACGACGGTGGCTGACTGCCACGCGATCGCCGCGAAGCACGGCATGCTCGAGCAGTTCCCGGAATCGGTGCGGGAACTCTTCCAGCGTCATGCCTTAGAAGAAACTCCCAAGTCTGACGACCCTGCCTTCACTCGCAGCCGCTGGTGGACAGTATTGTCCAACGCTTCCTTGATTGATGCGGCCAAAGCCGAGGCTGAGCGCCAACAGTTCAAAGTCGAGGTGGACAACAGTTGCGACGACTGGGATTACACGCGTGCCGCCGACTATCTCCTCGGCCGGATTCGCGAGCTACGAAAGAAATCCGAACGGGTCTGCCTGATTTCCGGTGGCGAGGTGACCGTCAAGGTCACCGAGGGCGGCGTCGGCGGACGCAACCAGCAGTTTGCTCTGGCCTGCGCCCCAAAGATTGCAGGAGAGAGCGTTACGGTGCTGAGTGCCGGCACCGACGGCATCGACGGCAACAGTTCCGCCGCGGGTGCGGTGGTGGATGGCACAACTCTCGATCGCGCCAAAGCTCGCGGTCTGGATGCGGAAGCCTACCTGCGCAACTTCAATGCCTACCCGTTTTTTGAGGCGCTGGGTGACGCCATTGTGACCGGCCCGACGGGAAATAATTTGAGAGATTTGCGAGTGTTGCTGGCGTACTGATTAGTTCTTTGTCATGCTGAGCGAGGATTGAGCTTCGCGCCGCGAAGATCAAACGCAGTCGAAGCATCCCTACCGGCCACCCGGCTCTTTGAGGTTGTTCTTGTCGCGGCTAAAGGAGCGTGCGCGAATAGTGCGCCCTTTGGGCGCGTGATCTTGTTCCACTTCCAACCCCGGACTTACCGTCCGGGCTATCATATGCCACTCCTTCGGAGCTGGAGTGCGGTGCTCCATTCCACGAGGCAACCCCAGAAGTTCTCACGCACAGGCCTCAAGCCGTGCCACGCCCAAAACCATTCAAAGAGATACCTTCTAGAAGAACCGCGTCACGCCCTCTTCGAGGACCATCACGCGATCTTCAATCCCGGCCGCCCGCGCCTCTTGCTCTAGAAGTTGCAACGGCTCGTCCACCGGTTCATGAGACAGACGGAATGTGCCGTAATGCATGGGCACCATCCAGCGTGCGTTCAGGTCGAGGAAGGCGCGGGTAGCGTCAGAGGGGTCGGCGTGCACGTTACGGAACGAGGGAGGATTGTAGGCGCCGATGGGCAGCAATGCGAGTTCCGGAGCCAGCCTGCGGCCGATCTCGCGGAACCCGGGAAAATACGCGGTATCGCCGGCGTGATAGACGGAATGCTGTCCTCCGCGTAATACGTAGCCGCCGTATCCGCGATGAGAATCCTTGATAATTCGTGCTCCCCAGTGGCGCGAGGGCACGTGAGTGACCGTCAATCCACCGTGGCGGTGACTGTTCCACCAATCCAGTTCCACTATGTCGCTGAACCCCAGATCGGAAACCAAGTCCACCACGTGGTGAGGCACGACGATGATGGGCGGTCGGACACGGCGGCGCCGGGCTTGCTGCACGATCGCCCGCAACGACGGCCGGTGCAGGTGGTCGAAGTGAGCGTGCGTGACCAGAACTAGGTCGAGTGGAGGCAGATCGCGGAGCTGCACTCCCGGCTGGCGCAGCCGCTTCAGGACGAACAACCAGCGGGCAAAGTTGGGGTCGATGATTACGTTCTGTCCGCCCATCTGCAGGAAAAAGCTGGCATGGCCAATGAAGGTGAGGCCCAGCTCACCATTGCTCACCAGTTTTGGTTTGTGGGTTTGGCCAGCGCGCGGAGTAACCGCCGAGTGGCGCACCAGACGCCCGAAGGCGCGTGCGCGCTTACGAAGGGCGGGATTCTTGAGACCAGCTTTTAACATCCGCGTGTTTGGGATCGCCTGCTCGATCCGGGTGCGACAGCCCGGAAATCCCCAAAGGACCGGGCAACCGGACTGTCTTGCGATGAGCTTAAGGTGTCCTTCTGTCGCTATTCTATGACAATCAGGCAAGGGATTGCTTGACCGATGTGCAACGGTCAGTTCTAATCTTTGTTCAGGGTTCCATTCTCAAGAGGGGTGAGTATGCGGGTTGCTTTCTTAGGTTTGGGTATTATGGGACGCCCCATGGCGTCGAATCTGGTCAAGGCCGGTCATGAAGTGACCGTATGGAACCGTACCGCGGGCAAGGATGTCGAAGGGGCCCGCAGCGCGACGTCTCCGGCCGACGCGGCGCGCGGCGCCGAGGTGATATGGCTATGCGTTTCTGATACCAAGGCGGTGGAAAGCATTCTGTTCGGTCCCCAAGGTGTGCATGAGTCGCTGACGGATGGCCAGATCATTCTAGACTCGAGCACCATTGCTCCTTCTGCCACGCGCCGTTTTGCGGAGCGCGTCGCGGCCAAAGGTGTGCAGTACGTGGATGCGCCGGTCACCGGTTCAAAGATTGCAGCCGAGGCGGGCACGCTGATCTTCATCGTCGGCGGAGACGAAGCCCCGATCGAGCGGTTGAAGCCCCTGTTCGCCGCCACCGGCAAGAAGATCTTCCGCATGGGCGAGACCGGGAAGGGCGAAGCCGCCAAACTGGCCATGAATCTTCAGATTGCTCTCATCTATGAAGGCTTTGCCGAAGCGCTCACCCTGGCCACCAAGCTTGGAGTCGATGCCGAGACTTTGTTGCCCCTGATCGAAGCTTCCATGGTCCGCTCCGGAGTGGTCGAGTACAAAGCTCCCTTTGTGCTGAAGCGCGACTTCTCCGCCAACTTTCCACTGCGGCTCATGTTGAAGGACATTCGGTTGGCGCTGGAGGCCGCAAAAGAAGCCCGCGTCAAGCTGCCCGGCCTCGAAACCGTGGAAGAGATCTACGACATGGCAGCGGAAGACGGCCATGAAGACCTGGACTATGCCGCCACTCTGACCCTGCTTGAAAAGTGGGCGGGCGTAGAAGTAAAGGGCGCATCAGCGGCGTAGTATCAGTGAGTTCGGCCGGGTTCGAGTCCCAGGGTCTTGTACTCCCGTTATCCCCTAAGTCCTTCTATTACACAACTATTACACAAAAACCTGCCCCGCCCTGCTAGCGTAACCAGAGCATTCCATCGCCAGCATCCTGGAAAACGCCACTATGGAACTTGAAGCCCTCAATCGCAAAGCTGCCGCTGATAACGAACTCAACTGGGTGACCGCAACATTCATGGCCTTGTTTCACTTGGGAGCCGTGGCCGCCCTGTTCTTTTTCACCTGGAAGGCTTTCTTTGTGGCGTGCTTCCTGTGGTGGGTTTCGGGAAGCCTTGGGATTGGCATGGCCTACCATCGGTTGCTGACTCACCGTGGCTACAAGACTCCCAAGTGGGTCGAGTATTTCCTGACCACCTGTGCCACGCTAGCTCTGGAAGGCGGGCCGATTTTCTGGGTGGCGACGCACCGTATTCATCACCAGTTTTCGGATGAAGATGGCGATCCGCATTCACCCCGTGATGGCAAGTGGTGGGCGCACATGGGCTGGATCCTCACCGGCAAGTCGATGCACCATGACACCACAACCTTGGCGCGTTATGTCCCCGACTTGGCCAAGGATAAGGTCCACGTCTGGCTCACGAAATACCACTACGTTCCCATCGTGGTTTTGGGCTTGGCGCTGCTAGCGATCGGCGGTCTGCCGTTCCTGATGTGGGGCATCTTCATGCGCACTGTGGTGGGTCTGCACGCCACCTGGCTGGTGAACTCGGCAACTCACACCTGGGGCTCTCGCCGGTTTGCCACCAAGGACATGTCGACCAACAACTTCTGGGTGGCGATCCTGACTTTCGGGGAAGGCTGGCACAACAACCATCACGCGCATCCGGTTTCCGCCGCCCACGGCCTGCGCTGGTACGAAATCGATTTCAACTGGTATGGCATCTGGGCGCTGAATAAGCTTGGCTTGGCGCGGCACATCTATCGGGTGCGGATGTCCGCATTGCCGTCCACCCCGCCAGTCGTTCAGTCGATCACAACCCTCGGCTTGGCGGCGACCCCGTCTCCGACCGTCGGCGACTAGGACGTTAGCCGCATTTCCCGAGTAGGCACACCGGCGCCACTTTCCCTCCGGCCTCCAACTTCCCGCGCTACAATTCTGCTATGCGCATCACCAGCCGGCGTAAAGCGACCATCACCTTCCTGGTTCTAGGCGTAAGCCTGGCCGGCGCGGCGGTCGCGGTCGGGATGGGCTGGATCATCCTGAACTGGCGGCTGGACGTCAAAGTCTTTCTCGGTATCCTGTTCTTCGGCGCTATTACGACAGGACTGGTCCTGAACACGATTTTTCTGGTACGCGAGATTCGCCGCAACGAGCAGCACGATAGCTTCATCAACGCCGTCACCCACGAACTCAAAACTCCCATCACTTCCATCCGCCTTTACCTACAGACGCTGCAACGCCGCGAGGTGGACGACTCCCAGCGGCGTGAGTTCTACCGCCTGATGTTGGACGATACCGACCGCCTGCTGGGGACCGTCGAACAGGTTCTGAAGGCCGGCATGCTGGGGCACAAGCACACCGCGCGCCGGCGGGTCCCCGTCGATTTTGAAAGCCTGGTGCGGGAATGTGTGGGAATTGCCCGCAACGGACACCACTTGCAGGTTGAAGCGCTGAGATTCGAGCCGGCAGTCAACGGAACCCAGGCAACCGTCGACGGCGATCCCGAAGAACTACGAACCGCGGTATCCAACGTGCTGGATAATGCGATCAAGTATTCCGGAGAGAAGGTTGACATTTCCGTCAGAGTCGAAATTCCCGACGAAAAGCGTATCGCCCTGAAAGTCCAAGACCATGGGGTAGGAATTCCAACCCAGGAATTGAAACGGGTGTTCAAGCGTTTTTATCGCGTCCCCAACCGCACCCTCACCCACGTCAAAGGGACGGGACTGGGCCTGTTCATCGTTCGCGCCATTGCGAAAAAACATGGTGGACGCGTATTCGCGCAAAGCGAAGGAGAAGGTCACGGCACGACCGTAATCATGGAACTGCCCAGGAGTGTTGCTCCGGGAGGGGTTGCACAGGAGAAGCTGGCATGAGCCGCGTGCTGATTGTGGAAGATGAGGTGCATCTCGCCAAGGGGTTGCAGTTCAACCTGGAGGCCGAAGGGCACACCGTGGAAGTCGCCGGCGACGGCGAGAGCGCGCTGCAGCGGCTCTTGCGTCCCCCTAAAGAGGGCAAGAAAAACGGCAAAAGGAACGATGCTCAGCGGGAGGACTTCGACGCGGTGGTCCTCGACGTGATGCTTCCCGGCAAGGACGGATTTGCCGTGGCTGCCGAATTACGCGCCGCCAAGAACTTCGTCCCCGTGCTGATGCTGACGGCGCGTGGTCGGCCCGAGGACGTACTCAAAGGCTTTGCGTCTGGCGCGGATGACTACCTTCCCAAACCTTTCGAGTTGCCCATCTTGCTGGCGCGACTGCAGGGCCTGTTGCGGCGCCGCGAGTGGTCGCGGGCGGCCTCGACTGCTCCGGGCGATGGAAGCGTAGCGAAGTCAGACCAGGACCAATTCTCCTTCGACGGACGAACCATAGATTTTGCCAAGCTGGAACTGCGGGTGAAACGGAACACCATTCAGCTTACGGTGATGGAAGCGGAGTTGTTGCGGTACCTGGTCCGCAATAGTGGCCGCGTGGTCTCGCGCAAGTCAATTCTCGAGGAAGTCTGGGGGCTGCACGAAGACACCGATACCCGGGCGATCGACAACTTCATGGTGCGGCTGCGGCGTTATATCGAGAACGATCCCGCCAGCCCGGAACACCTTCTCACAGTGCGGGGAGTGGGGTACCGGTTTGTACCGGAACCGGAGAGAAGTTAGGGGGCTGAGCGAGCCGTTTTCTCCATCCGAATCGCAACTTGTATAATCCCCGACATGCAAGCAATACCCTGGAGCACACTTGCGCTCGGCTCGCTGTTGCTCATCGCGGTCAACTCAATAGGAGGACAGGAAGTGCAATCTCCGCAACCTGAAAAGTCGAAGCCGCCTGTGAAGATGGAGCAGCGCGGGCGCATCCTTGGAATCGGCGGTGTCTTCTTCAAGTCCGCTAACCGTGATGAGATGCGCGAATGGTATTCGAAGCATCTTGGACTCGCTGACAAGGGCGGAGGCGCGATGCTTCCATGGCGCGAACACGACGACCCGCAGAAGGAACACGTCACAGTTTGGACTATTTTCCCCGGTTCCACCGACTATTTCGGTCCCAGCCACCCGTCGTTCATGATCAACTACATCGTGGACGATCTGGATGCTTTGCTCGACCGCTTAAAACAAGAGGGAGTCAAGATTGATCCCAAACGAATGGATGAATCCTACGGTCGCTTTGCCTGGATCTATGACCCGGATGGGAACAAGATTGAGCTCTGGCAGCCGTCCGCAAAGCCCTAAGTGGCCTCCACTGCACTTACTCAATCGGTATTAACCTACGATTCGTCGAAGAACTGGGGAACGTTCTGTCCCGTCCCCAGTTTTCCTGTGAATCTTGCCCACGATTGCAAGTCTCTGCTTTTAGTGGTCGAATATTCCCACCTATGCGTAGGTGGGCAAAACAGGATCGCGGGGACAAGGTCAGATCAAGTCGCGATTACCAGACGCTGCATGAGAGGCAGGGCGTCGCGATTAAACTCGATAAGCGGCACCCTTCTAAGCTGACGTTTTGTTCGGCGATTAAGGAAAGGGGAAACGTGCCTTTCACTGGTGCGGGCGCATACATGGCGAGTGACACCCCCGCTAATCTGAAATTCACGCTGACTGGGCCGGGTGGAGCGACAAAAGAGACTGCATTCACTTCGGAGAAGTGTTGGCACCGCGTTGGTTTGGCGGTGCCGTGTGAACAGACGGGTACGGCTCTGCTGACAATCGACGTTCCGGCGAGAGTTCGTGTGCTGCACATATGGGGCTTAGACTGCGGCGCTCTGCAACTTCCTGAAATGGTCGTGGCGCGGAACGGTGGAACCGAGCGGGAGCTTAATTCCACACAAGCCCCCGAGTGTCTTTATCTTCCACAGGAACGTGCCATTGACATGGATCCGGTTCCGACGGAATGGCAAGGCGCGGCAATCTCGGACAAGCCCGGCCAAAGCATCGTTTTGAAGAAATGCGCTTACTGCCAACGTCTGCTGCCGATTGATCCCAAGCGGCCAAGTGCGCTGGCGTTCCATAAACACAACGCGAAGAAAACGGGGCACCAGAACGAGTGCCGTTCCTGCAAGAAATGGAGGATCAACAACGAATTTAATCCGAAGAGGACTACAGACCAGTTTCACGAATCTTCGGTCATCTCACGAGAGCGCAAAATTTTCCTTCGTGAACCCAAGATTTTGGAGCGGATTAAGGATAGGAATGGAGCGGGCCTAAAGAGCATAGTGTGGGAGAAGTTTGGGAGAAGGTGTTTCCGCTGTCGCAAGAAGATCGCATTAGACGAAGTGCAACTAGACCACACCCGGCCCTTTGCGTACCTGTGGCCGATTGACGAGTACTCCACCTGCTTGTGTGCTGATTGCAACGGTTTCAAGCGTGAAAGATTCCCTGTTGATGTTTATACCGAGCGTGAACTGAAGCGGCTTTCGGCAATTACGGGTTTGGCCTATACGGAACTCGTGAAGAAGGAAGTCAACCAGCGTGAGTTGAAGCGAATTCTCCGAAACATTGTAGAGTTTGCCAAAGAATGGGACCCAAGAACTTTCAATGCAATCGCCCGCAAAGTGAAAGAGCTTTTGCCGAAAATAGATCTGTTTAAAGCTCTGCGCAAGGCCGACGAAGCAGTCTTCGAAGAGGTCATTGCGAATTTGCAGGAAAGGCCAGAATCGGTCGAAGTGGCAAGCGCGGTTACTTCCGCAAGAAAATAAAGTTGTGTGTGGTAGTCAAACCTTTGTCCTTTAAGCCGTGATGCTCACTCCCGCGAACATCCTCTTCCGCAACGCCGACAACCTGCATCTGCTCTGCGCCAAGCTCTACGAGTTTCGCAACCATATCGTGTTCTTCTGACCCACCGATGTGGACAATCATCCAGCCGGCCGGTTTGAGGATTGCGGCGCAGACTCGGTAAAACTCCCGGTAAACCTCAAATGAGCGGGTGTGCTGACGTTCTAGAAATTGGCGGCTCCTTTCATGGAAATCCCGTTCGCCCCAACCACAGAACCACATCCGCAGCCAATTTGGGCGGTCGAATCTCATGCCTACGAACGGCGGCGACGTAATGATCCTGTCTACGGATCCAATTTTTGCAGGAAGGCAACGGAAGTCACCATGAAGCGATTCGCCGTGAACAAAGGTGTCGGGCAGCGGCGACGCGAGCGCCGCCTTTACGCGCTCGGTTACGTGCTTCACAAGAGATTTGTATTTCGCGGGACCGGATGGGTTGAACGGCGTGATCGGGTGCGACCTCCGCGAAAGCGCGTAGGGTCTGTTTCCGTGGAGTACGTGCAGCAAGGATGCCTTCACAAAAAGCGCAGCAGCAGAAGGTGCTTGCAAACATGAGAAATAGCGCCTCGCCTTTAGTACTTCGTCCAGTGTCCGGGAATGATAGTAGTCACGGACTTGCCCGTTCAGTCCAAACTCCGCCGCCTTGTAGTCGTCAGACTGCAACTCCACTGATCTAATCGCTTCGGCAAGTAGCCCAAGCTCACGTTGCGCTTCCTCGAGGGAAGGGACGCAAACCTTGCCAGTTGCCACGGTGTACGCGAGCGGAGAGAGGTCATTCGTTATACCAGTCCTCCCCTGTCCACACGCCTCAAAGGCTACGGTTCCTATTCCGCCGAGTGGGTCCAGCACCCGCATCCCAGGTCTCGAAAACACGCGCACCAACCAATGTGCTATGGCTGGCTTGAGTTTTCCTTGATAGGAACAAAGCGAGTGAAGCCGATGACCCCAATTTCGGCTCTGGTAGGGAAAGTTCTTATATGGCAGGTCGCTTCGGAATGCTTCTATGGCCTGAGAGAAATTACCAGCTTGTGCTGACGACGCCGCAGGGGACTGGACAGCATCTGTTAGTGACGCCTGACCTGTTTGGCGTCTGTTCACCCGAGGGCGCACCGCATTCGGCTTTTGTAAAACCAGTTCAACCTGCTTGAGCTCGGTTTTATCGTAGGAGTAGCGCCGGGCCAATAATCGCTGACCTGCCACGGTCAGGCCGACATGCTGCGCGACTTCGACCAGCAGTTCATCTGTGGGCACGTGCACGCCATAGAAACGTGAGTCTCCAATGTCCACAATGAGGTGAGCACCGGGCTTCAGCCCATCCTTCACGGCGGCAAAGACGTCGTACATGTCGCTGAAGTACGAGCGAACAAGGGCTGGTATCCTCAAATCCTCGGCTTTGGTGTCGAGCTGGCGGGCAATCGCTTCCACATTATCGAACTGAACGAGTGGTTTCCTGCTTTTCGTGACATTGTTGATTCCAGCCGCAATTGCCGTGTCGCGGAAGCTTCTTAGACCATCTTCGCTATCCAACCACCCGCAGAACCACAGTTCCAGTTTTGTGTTGCGGCAGTAGTTCGTGCCGTTCAGATAGGGTGGCGATGTAATACAAAGATCAAAGTTCTCGGGTGCAGAAGTGCCGATCTCTTTTGCGCTCTCGCACGCACACGCGGTTCTCACTTTGGGGCCGTGGGACCCAGCGATGTCGCTAAGAATTTCTTTTACGCTTCTTGAAACGAATACGCCTACGTTCACGACGCGGTTCTTGTACTCGTCTGCGCGCCGCCGCCGCAAGTCGGCCCGCCGCGTCATGTTTGAGGCGTGTACTACGTTGGCGGCAATAGCGAGAAGAAGTAGAGAACGTGCATCCGGCAGACCGTCTGTAACCTCGTGCGCAATGTCCTTTGCGGCCAACAATTGTCTAAGGTGCCGCTCCTCAAAGTAATCTCGATCTGCGAATGCGCGTTCGTAAGGGTCCAAAGAAACCCTCTTGCTACGCCCGATGAGACTCTCCGGCGCAATCGCCTTCATGTATTTCGCGCAAACAGTCTCAAACGTGAGTAGATTCTGGCGAGCCCAGATGCTGGAGTTGATTTTTGTCTCGGCGACAAAGCGCATGAACGGGTTGATTTCTGAATACGCAGATGCTACGCCATGGATGCTCGCTTCGAGCTGGGTAGTTCCGGCACCTCCGAAGGGATCGTAAATGTGCGTGGCGGAGCTGAACCGAGCAAGCATTTCGCGAACGTAATCTGCCGAGAAACCTTGGACGTAAGGGTACCATCGGTGGAACGCGGCACGCTTACTGTCGCGGAAAGTAACTCCCAGCGCGTCCGATGCAAATGGAGAGGAAAAAGAAAATCCTAGTTGGGCTGCTGGTGCTCCCGCGACATTTGGAAAAAGCTTGTGTTCAATGGACATCAAACGATCTCATTTATTGTGTTCTACTGAACGATAACCTGCGACACAGGCGAAAGTAAAGCGAAAGTTTCTTCGGCTGGAAATATATGCTCGGCTGGTTTACCGAAAGGGTAGCACGTTCCATTTTGACGTAGCAATCTTCCAACGAAAGGTCGTACTTGGTACAACACGGGGGCTGGCCCGCCCTTTCACGCTGATTTCACTCTCTGGGGTGCCCAACCCCCGAGCGCTAGCGAGGGCCAGGGTGGGCGGGGATCGTCGGAGATCGACAACCCGCAAGCTCGAAACTGTGAGTATTCCCGGCCTGCCTCGCCAAAAGAAGGCTCGACAAGGCTGGACCCCACCCCCTCCGTTTCCAGTTTGAATGGTCAGCTAGTCCTACTGCCTGGACGCCGACGCCCCCGCCGCCAAGTCCCGCAACACTCCCAGGAACCCAGCTGCCGTTTCCCGGTCGGAGAGAGTCTGCAAATCGATGGTAGCCGCCAAGTGCGGCGACTCGGAACGGAGACGCACGCGCAGGAGTTTGTGCCCGCGCGACGTCATCAGGGTATTCACGATGGGTGGGAGTTCTTGTCGCCACTCGGTGGAAGTGGTCAGGACCACCGGGCCAGGGCGCGAGACCATCCAGTTGCTGGACTTGCCAATTACTTTGCGGTCGCTGTCGCTGAGCCAGTGATGGCGGAACACATCCAGGCGAATTCCCGGCGCGGAATCGAGGTCGGCCTCGAAGGTGATGGTTTCTCTTTGTTTGTGCCAGCGGCTCAACAACCACTGAATGGGCAAGGGCCGGGGAAGCAGCCGGATGGTCACTTTCGCATTTTCAAACCAATGAGCGGCAAAACGCAGATGGGCCTGAAGGCGGGACGCCCCGACCCAGTGGGTTTCCACGATACGGACGCGATTGGAACAGGCCGCTTCCACTTGGCGCAAGGCCTGGATTCCCCTCCGCCGGTTGTAGCGGGCGAAACCGAAATACCACAGCCCGACGGCAACCGCGGCTCCTACCACGTCGATAAGGAACAGGCGCCCCACAACTTTCTCTGATGCGCATGGTACGTCTTGGGATACAGGCCAGGCAAGGGTCTCGCAGGCGATTTTTGCAGCAGCTGTAAGCTATTCTCCCGCATGGCGAAAGCGGCCATCTTCCCACCCTTCCAGATACAATAACGCGGTGGAATACAGCCTTCGAGACTTCCGGGCTGAGGATTTCGAGGCCTTGTGGAGCATTGACCAGCGGTGTTTTGTGCCCGGGATCGCGTATTCGCGGCGCGAACTGGCGGCTTACATTCGTCGCCGGGGATCGTTCACTGTGGTAGCGCGATCGGCCGCGGTGAACGGCAACCAACCCGGACGGGGCGCCGGCGATGCGTCCGGTATTGTGGGTTTCATCGTGGCCGAAGCCAGTCGGCGCGGAGTGGGTCACATCATCAGTGTTGACATACTCCCGGAAAATCGGCGCTCTGGATTGGGCTCGACGCTGCTGGCCACGGCCGAAGACCGTCTGCGGGCGGCGGACTGCCACGCGGTAACACTCGAAACTGCCGTAGACAACACTTCAGCGCTGGCCTTTTACAAACGGCATCAATACAGTGTGACGAAAATCATCCCCCGTTACTACTTGAACGGCGTAGACGCATTCGTGCTGGAGAAGGATCTGCTTGCGCAACCGGAAAGGCGATAACCTATCGGCTATGAGAGTTGCGATTCAGGGCGAAGCGGGTTCGTTCAGCCACCAGGCAGCCAAGCGCATGGTTCCGGGCGGAAGCATGGTTCCCTGTGTTCGTTCAGCAGAGGTCTTTGACCGGCTGGAGCGGGGCTCGGTAGCGGCAGCCGTCATTCCCATTGAAAATTCTCTGGCGGGTTCGGTGGCTGAACACTTCGATCTGCTGCTGGCGCGGAAGGTCTTCATCCAGCGGGAATTCCGCCTGCGGATTGTACATAACCTGATCGCGGCACCGGGAGTCAGGAAGAGCGATGTCCGTCGGGTGCTTTCGCACCCCGTCGCGCTGGATCAATGCCGGGACTTCTTCCGACGCAACCCGCGCATCCAGCCGGTGCCTTTTTACGACACCGCGGGCAGCGTGAAGCACGTGGTCGAGAGCCACCTGCGGGATGCGGCTGGCATTGCCGGGCGCCAGGCTGCCGCCGTGTACAAGGGCAGGATTCTTAAGGCCGGTATCGAGGATGACAAACAGAACTTCACCCGCTTTGTTCTGATCCGGCGTAGGCGCCAAATTCTTCCTCGAGCCAACAAAACCTCCATCGCTTTCATCGTAAAGAATGTGCCCGGCGCTCTGCATCGTGCGCTCGGTATTTTTGCCCGGCGCGGAATCAGTCTCAGCAAAATCGAGTCGCGGCCGATGCGTGGCCGGCCCTGGGAGTACGTGTTCTTTGCAGATTTTCTCCGCGGCGATGACAAAGTCTCCCGGGCCGCATTGCGGGAACTGGCCGAGGTAACGGATTTGGTTAAGGTGCTCGGGGTATACAAATCTGCCTGACGCCATACACCACTTTCCGCGTCCCGGGAGCCCAGACAAGCGATATTTTCGCATCCAAGGAGCCCTGCATGGATCGTAACCTTCGCGACAACCGCCGAAACTTCCTGGTCAGAACCGCTGTCGTCTCCGGTGCTTTGCTCGTTCCCTCATCCCGGTTGGCAACGCATGCCTTCGGGCAAGAGGCGGAAAAGGGAAAAGGCCATAAGGACGGGGGGGTCTCGCCCGCCGAAGACCTGATGCGGGAGCACGGGGCGCTCAATCGCTTACTGCTGATTTACGACGAAACATTGCGGCGCATCGAGAACAAGCAGGATGTCGAAATTGCCGTTCTGGCGGGCGCCGCGGACATCATCCGGCGTTTTGTTGAGGACTATCACGAGAAGCTGGAGGAGGAGTACCTCTTCCCGCGCTTCCGTAAGGCCGGCAAGCTGGTCCCGCTGGTGGACACGCTGCTGCAGCAGCATCAGGCGGGGCGTCGGGTCACCGAGCTAGTCCGCACACTCGCCGTCGCTGCCACGCTTAAGGATGAAACCAAACGCCAGCAGCTCTCCGCCGCCCTACGCTCATTTCTTCGCATGTACCGTCCCCACGAAGCCCGGGAAGATACGGTTCTGTTCCCTGCATTCCGAGGAATCGTCTCGCCCCATGAATATGACGCTCTGGGGGAACAATTCGAAAAGAAGGAAGACGAGTTGTTCGGAGAAGATGGCTTCTTCAAGGTCGTGGACCAGATCGCCGGCCTGGAGAAGCAGCTGGGCATTTACGATCTTTCCCAATTTAGCCCGCACTAGTTACGATTCCACTATCACAGCCTGGCGTGAGGTGGCGCACGGAAAATCTTCGGGTTTGCTACTAACCTGACGGCAGCCGTTCTCGCAGGGAAGGAGAATCATTCTATGCGTTACTGGAAGCTTCTGACTGTGGTCGTGGTATGTCTGCTCACGGTGGCCGCGTTCGCCGGCACCACCCAGAACAAGTTCGGGGTGGCGGACACTCGTTATATCACTTTTACAGAGCCGATGCGCGTGGGTGACGTACTGCTGCCCAAGGGCGACTACCAAGTGCTGCATACCATGCAGGGCGTGGATCACATCATGGTGTTCAAGCAATTGGGCGCCCGCGAGCCAGCCGAAGCGCGCGTAAAGTGCCAGTTGGTTCCGCTGCCGAAGAGAGCGGAACAGTCCGAGCAGCAGTTTGTGCTCAACACAGCGAAAGAGCGTGTGCTTCACGTGCTGGTTTTCCAGGGAGATACAGCGCAACACGTCTTTTGAGAGCGCTTGTCGCTAGAGAGATTCGCTACCAGGTTCCCGCCACAACGACCCTGGGGCGGCCGGCGGGGGCTTTTTTCGCCCCAAAGCCCGGCCTGGCAGCCCCGCAATGGGGATGACCTTCTTTCCTGTACTTTGGATTGGTGCAATCTCAGGTGAGAAGGTTTAGAATCCAGCAGCTTAATCAAAGACACTGGTGAGGGGCGGTTGCATCCTTCGGGGCAGTTGCCTCATCCAAACTTGAGCAGACTACACTCAAGGTGAAATATGGCACAGCGCACTGAGCGCAATACTAAAGAAAACACTAGGAATAGTGAGCAGGAACGGGCCCTTCCAATTCTCCCGGTGAGGGACACGGTTCTGTTTCCCCATGCGGTTCTGCCGCTTACGGTCGGGCGGGAGAGCTCTGTCCAGCTGATCAATTCCCTGGGCGAGGACAAGACCATCGTGGTGGTGGCGCAGCGGGAGGCGCGGGTGGATACCCCCCAGCCTGCCGACCTCTACACGGTCGGGACGCTCGCTATCGTCCACAAAGTCGTCAAGATGCCTAACCAGAGCCTGTTTGTTTTTGCGGAAGGCCTGGAGCGGGTGAGGTTGGGTGAGTTCGCCCAGCTGACGCCCTTCATGCGGGCACAAGTGGACACGGTTCCGGAGGCGATTCCGCCCAAGAGCTCCGAAGTGGAAGCATTGCAGCGGAACGTTCTGACGCTGTTTCAGCAAATCGTTGCCGGGTCCCCCACGTTGTCCGACGAACTCTCCACCGTGGCCATGAACATTGAAGAGCCGGGACGGCTGGTGGACTTCATTGCTTCCTCACTCCCGTCTCTTTCCACGGCAGACAAACAGGACACGCTGGAGACCACTGACGTCCGCGTGCGTCTGGAGAAGATCAACCAGCACCTGGCCAAGGAACTGGAAGTCCAGCAACTACGCAACAAGATCCAGTCCGAGGTCCAGGATCGGGTGCAGCAAACTCAGCGTGAGTACTACCTGCGCGAGCAGATGAAGGCCATCCAGAAAGAGCTGGGTGAGCAGGACGAGGGGCAGCGGGACACCGAAGAGCTTCGTCAGAAGATTGAAGCCGCGGGAATGCCGGACGATGTCAAGAAGGAAGCATTGAAGGAACTGGGCCGGCTCTCGCGCATGTCTCCGATGGCGGCCGATTATGGGGTCACGCGCAATTACATTGAGTGGCTGGCGGTGCTTCCCTGGGCCAAGACCTCGGGCGGCGACGTAGATATCGTCAAGGCGAAAGAAGTTTTGGACACCGACCACTACGACCTCAAGAAGGTCAAAGACCGCATCCTGGATTACCTTTCGGTCCGTCGTTTGAAACCCACCATGAAGGGACCGATCTTGTGTTTCGTGGGGCCACCAGGAGTGGGCAAGACATCGCTGGGCAAATCGATCGCTCGCGCCCTGGGGCGCAAGTTTGTCCGCATATCGCTGGGCGGCGTGCACGACGAGGCCGAGATCCGCGGCCACCGTCGCACCTACATCGGTGCGTTGCCGGGCCAAATCATTCAGGGAATTCGCCGCGCCGAGACCAAGGACCCGGTCTTCATGCTGGATGAGATTGATAAGGTGGGCCGCGACTTCCGCGGAGACCCAGGCTCGGCGCTGCTCGAGGCCCTCGATCCGGAGCAGAACTCGACCTTCCGTGACAACTACCTCGATGTGCCCTTTGATCTTTCGAAGGTGCTGTTCATCACGACCGCGAACATGCTCGATCCGGTGGCCGAGCCCTTGCGGGACCGCATGGAAATCATCGAACTGCAAGGCTACACCGAGGAAGAAAAGGTCCACATCGCATTTCAGTATCTGATTCCGCGGCAGATTGAGGAGAATGGCATCACCACGGAGCAGATTGAGTTTCCGCAAGACGCTGTCAGCAACATCATCCGGCACTACACTCGCGAAGCCGGGGTGCGCAATCTGGAGCGCAACATCGGCACAATCTGCCGAAAACAGGCGCGCCGCCTGGCGGAGGGAAAGACTGAGAAGCTGGTGGTGACCCCGGAGGTTGTCCAGGAATTTCTGGGTGGCATCAAGATCCGCAGCGAAGGTGAAATCGCCGAGCGGACGCAACGCGCTGGTGTTGTAGTGGGTTTGGCGTGGACGCCCTCCGGCGGCGACATTCTGTTTGTCGAGGCCAACGTAATGAAGGGCAAGGGCGGCTTCACCATGACCGGACAAATCGGCCAGGTGATGCAGGAGTCCATGCAAGCGGCCCTCACCTGGGTACGCTCCAATGCTCTCCACCTCGGGATTGCGGAAAGTTTCTTCGCTGAGCACGACATCCACATTCATGTGCCGGCGGGGGCGATTCCCAAGGATGGCCCGTCGGCCGGAGTTACCATGACCACGGCGTTGGTCTCGCTACTCACCGGACGCCCGGTGCGACCTCTGACTGCCATGACGGGCGAGATCACACTCAGTGGCAATGTGCTTCCCATCGGCGGAGTCAAAGAGAAGGTACTGGCGGCCAAGCGAGCCGGCGTGCATGACGTTATTTTGCCGGCGGAGAACAGGATGAATGTTGACGAAGACCTGACCCCCGAGCAGCTCGAGAACCTCAGCATTCACTACGTCAAGACGATTGCCGAAGTCTTGGAGCTCGCTCTGCCTTCCGGCCTGCGCGAAGAAAAGCAGGATGCCGAGGAGCGGGAACACGTCCTCAGCGCACAGCCCGTCATTTGAGCCACCGCCCGGTTATCAAATGAGTTGCCAGTGCTGAGGAATCGGCACAGGCAATTTTTTCTTTGGGTTACAGTGGGGGGAGCACGTAAGTCACTGGCAGGGAACTTATTTGGGCGCCGGGTGTTTAATTCCAATGAGGATAATTGGTGTGCTTTCGGCGGTGCAGTTGCTGGGCCGCAGCGAGGAATGAGGCAATGAAAACGAATCGGGTCTTGGCAGTCATACTGATTTTGGCCGGGATGATGCTGGCGCTACAAGCGCCCGTGAGAATGCTGGCACAGGACCAGCCAGCGGCGGACCAGGGGCAACCGCAGGCCGAGCAGGCGCCTGACCAGGATCCCCCGGGGCGCGCGGCGCGGCTGAGCTATTCCGTGGGATCGGTTTCCTTTCAGCCCGGCGGGCAAGGCGACTGGGTACAGGCCGTCGTGAACCGGCCACTCACCACGGGAGACAATCTATGGGCGGACAAGGATTCCCGCGGTGAATTTCAGATCGGTTCGACCTCGGTCCGAATAGATTCGGAGACCAGCGTGACCTTCCTGGAACTGGACGACCGCACAACGCAGCTGCGGTTGTCGCAAGGGTCCCTGATCGTTAGAGTCCGGCACCTCGACGACGAGGACCATTTCGAAATTGACACGCCAAACTCCGCCTTCGAGATACAGCGTACGGGGGAGTATCGCGTCGATGTGAAGGACAACGGCAACGAAACCGATACCACAGTCTGGCGAGGCCGCGGCGAGGTTACGGGGGGCGGATCGTCATACGTAGTCGTTGCTGGTCAGCGCGCCCGATTCACCGGGAGCGATGATCTCGACCACGAGATTGGTCAGATCCCGGGCAGCGACGACTTCGACGAGTTCGCGTTTCAACGCGACAAGCGTGAGGACCGTGCCGAATCGGCCAACTACATTTCCACCGAGGTGACAGGCTACGAGGACCTGGACGAATATGGCCGCTGGCACTACGTGGCAGACTACGGCCCGGTTTGGACACCGGTCAGAGTTGTGCCCGGCTGGGCTCCCTACCGCTTCGGCCACTGGGTCTGGATCGCGCCGTGGGGTTGGACCTGGGTAGAAGATGAGCCGTGGGGTTTCGCACCCTTCCATTACGGCCGTTGGGCCTATGTCGGAGGCGGATGGTGCTGGGTGCCTGGTCCGGTTGTGGTCCGGCCGGTATACGCACCCGCGTTGGTGGTCTTCGTCGGGGCCGGTCCGCACGTGGGCTGGTTCCCCCTGGCGCCGCGCGAGGTATACGTGCCTTGGTATCGCACCAGCCGGGGATACGTAAACAATGTGAACATCACCAACACTCGGGTGAATGTCACCAACATCACCAACGTATACAACACGAACACGACCAACGTCACAAGGGTCACTTACGTGAATCAGCGGGTGACCAACGGGGTCACGGTGGTTTCACGCGACACATTCGTCGGCGGGCGTCCGATCGCCCGCAACCTGGCCAGGGTGGATGCCCGGGAGATTGCAGAAGCGCCGGTGACCCGGACGGTCGCGGTGCAGCCCATCCGCCAGAGCGTGCTGGGTGCGGGGCGGCCGGCGGCGGCAAGGCCCTCGGCAACTATCGTCAACCGGCAAGTGGTGGCAACACGGGTGCCCTCAGCGCGGGGCAATACCTTCGAGCAACCACAACCCATCACGAATATACGGACGGAGACGCCAAGAACGCCACAGCCTGCTGTCCGGACGGACAATCAGCCTGCGCGGCCACCGGTGAGTCCGCGCTTAGAGACGCAGGGCCCCACATCGCGGCCCGAGCAACCCACGGCCGGCAATCGTGGGGAAGAGCCTCGGAATGTTCCTCGTCCCGAGCCTCCGCGGGTTGGTGTGACCCACCCCCAGGAGCCTTTGCGCGGCCAAGAGCCTTCGCCGACGCAAGCACGGCCGGCGCCTCGTCCGCCTGCATTCGAAAATGGCCGCCCGATGGTTCGGCCGGCCCCTCCAGTACAGGAGAGACCGGAGCGTCAGCAGAGCGAAGAGCGGAAGTTCCAGACCTGGGAGCGGCAGCGCCAGAGTGCTTCCGAGCCACGCCCGGTCCCAAGGACTTCCGAGCGGGCTCCACAGCCCCAGCGCCAGAGTGCTCCGGAACCTCGCTCAGCTCCCAAGACTTCGGAGCGGGCTCCGCAGCAGCACCACGACGACAAGCCGCACAAGTAGGGCCTGAAGGCAGCTTCCACGTGCCAGTTCTCCCCGGAGAACTGGCATTTTTCTTGAAAATACCCCACCATACAGTATTGAGCACTCCGGAACTAGCAGCCAGCTTTTATGAAGGTGCGCGTCCTATTCTTCGGCATGCTGCGGGACCTTGCTGGACTTAGCAGCGAATCGCTTAGTCTTCCCGAGCCTGCGAGGCTGGCCGACCTCCTGCATCATTACGAACAACGAATCCCAAGGTTGAAAGCCATGTCGGCTTCGATCGCCATGTCCATCAACCAGGAATATGCCGCGCCGGAATCCGAGTTGAAGCCGGGAGATGAAGTCGCGCTGCTGCCCCCGGTGAGCGGCGGAGTGGGGCCCACCGCGGCCGACGCGACCGCTGAACGCAGGCGTTACAGTGCGATCATCCGTGATGCCATCAACACCCATGACCTCTTGGAAAGAATCAAGCAGCCGGAGGATGGCGCCGCGGTGCTGTTCGAAGGAGTCGTACGCAACCATAGCCGCGGGCGGCGAACGTTATTCTTGGATTACGAAGCCTACGAAGAGATGGCCCTGAAACAGATGGACGCATTGGCGGAGCAGGCGCTCGCACAATTTGCTGTCCGGGATGTGGTCCTCATGCACCGCCTGGGACGGCTGCAGGTAGGCGAGACCAGCGTGGCCATCGTGGTGTCCTCGGCCCATCGGGCAGCGGCCTTTGACGCCTGTCGCTGGCTGATCGACACCCTCAAGCGTACCGTGCCCATCTGGAAGAAAGAGCACTTTGAAGATGGCGCAGTCTGGGCGGATGGTGAGCCATTCCCCGCTGAGGTTGTCCGGGCTGGAGGCAGCCATCCGGGAAAGCCCGCATCTAAGTGAGCAGATTTTTCTTCGTAACGCGAACGCGCCTTTTCATGCGACATCTTCTTCTCTTTCTGACCGCGACCGCCGCACTGTGCTCTGCCCAGGTCCCGAAACCGCCTTGGGCGGGCGGCTCGCCGGCCAAAGCTACCGCGGGAAGCACGAACTCACAAGCCGCCGAGCAGAAGCCGGAGACCACCTTCAAGGTCGATGTCAAGCTGGTCAACGTGTTCGTCACCGTTACCGACGATCATGGCGCCCCTGTCGGCGGACTGACAAAAGACAACTTCCAGTTGCTGGAAGATGGCCAACCCCAGGCGATTTCTGTGTTCGACAAGGAATCAGTGCTCCCGCTCTCGATCGTGTTGAGCATCGATACCAGCCTAAGCACACGTAAAGACTTGCCCCTGGAATTGACCTCCGCCCGGCGCTTCACACGCACCATCCTGCGGCCGGTGGATGCGCTGTCGGTTTACGAGTTCAGCGAGGTCGTGGACGAAGTTGTGCACTTCACCGCGGACCTTAAGGCGATTGACCGTGGCATCGATCGAATTCACCACGGTTCCGCGACCGCACTCTACGATGCCCTTTACCTGGGGTCCCGGGCGCTGGTGCCGCGGCAGGGAAGGAAGGTGATGGTGGTCATCACCGACGGCGGCGATACGGTGAGCCGCGTGGATTACAAAGAAGCAGTGCGCGCCGCCCAGGAAGCCGAGGCCATCGTGTACAGCATCATTGTGGTCCCGATCGAGGCCAGCGCCGGACGAGACACGGGCGGAGAGCACGCCCTGATCCAAATCTCGGAGGACACCGGAGGCAAATATTTCTATGCGACTTCGGTCCCTCAGCTCGATGACGCCTTCCGTCAAATCAGCGATGAACTGCGGACCCAGTATCTGCTGGCCTACTATCCAGCCCGGCGGTTGTCCGATTCCAATTTTCGACGCATTGAGGTGAAGACCAGCGGTGTGCCGGCCAGCCCGGTTTTGATGGTACGTCACCGAACCGGGTACTACACCAGCAAGTCGCCTTTCTAGTGCTTTACCTGCCGGCTTGAAACACGGCTGGAGGTGTGTTGAGGGTTTTGTGAGGTGCCCTCACTAACCACCAAGGACACGAAGGGGCACAAAGGGCATGCTGGAATCCACGCCTTCGTGTTCCTTGGTGCCCTTTGTGGTTGATGAACTGGCCTATCCTAGGCTTCGTGGGCCATAAGGGCATCTGTGCTCCGTGCTATAAGTATTGGACACCTAAACTCACTGGAAATTTCGAAAGGAAAGTGGATGGTTTCTTCTGGGCGTCGCGGTCAACTGATGTCGATCTTGGGAGCGATTGCGATTCTCGTTGCGCTTCCTGCGATTCTGTCTGCACAGACCACCGTCTCCACCGGAAGCATCCAGGGCATTGTGACCGACCAGACCGGTGCGGTGATCAGTGGCGCCAAGGTCAGCATCACCAACAAGGCAACCGGTCGTGTGGTGAATGCCACCACCACTTCTGCTGGTGTTTACACCTCGGGTGCTCTGACCCCGGGCAGTTATGTGGTGCGAGTCGAGTCCGGGGGGTTCAAATCTTCCGAATTGCCGCTGGTCGTACAGGTCGGAGTAACAATGGCCGGCAGCGTCAAGCTACAGGTAGGACAAGCCAATCAAGTGGTTGAGGTGCAGGCTTCCGATATCCAGGTGAACACCGAGCAGGCCACCGTGCAAGGAGTGTTGTCGGCCCAGCAGATCGATAACCTGCCGATCAACGGGCGCAACTTCCTCGACCTGGCGCAATTGGAACCTGGAGTCCAAATTCAGGACGGGGGGAATTTCGATCCCACTAAGAACGGATTCTCCTCAATCTCCTTCGGCGGACGTTTCGGACGAACTGCCCGCATCGAAGTCGACGGTCTCGACATCAGCGATGAAACCGTGGGTACGACCACGCAAAACATCCCAGAAGGTGCGATCCAGGAATTTCAGTTGCAGCAATCGTCCTTGGACCTCTCGACTGAGCTGACCTCGTCAGGCTCGGTCAATGTCACTACCAAGTCCGGTACGAACTCGTATCACGGCGATGGCTACTATTACTTCCGTGATCAGAGCCTCAACGCGAACCTTCCCGGAGCCACTGACAATCCTTTCCAGAGAAACCAATTCGGCGGGAGTTTTGGCGGTCCCATCATGAAAGACAAGCTGTTTTTCTTCATCGATGCGGAGAGGACCAAGCAGGACTTGCTGAATCCAGTCTTGTCCGGCGGGCCCTTCCAGGCGATTACCGGGAATTTCAACGCCCCCTTCCGGGAGGCGGAGGGAATCGGCCGGCTGGATTGGCAGATCAACAACAACTACAAACTGTTCTACCGGTTTTCCTACGATCAGAACCGGAGCGTGCTGGCCTATATTCCGAACTCCTTTCAACCGTTCGCCAACACCAACCACACACCCGTGCATGCCGTGGGTCTGGATTTCAATACCGGCGGTTATACCCACAGCATCCGTTTTGGATACACCAAGTTCCGCAATCAGATCGTAGACGCAGTCGCCGGGTCCGGCATCTTCAACCCCGCGCCGGGCTTGGAATTGGCGATTGGCGACGATCCCGACTGCCTGACGCCGGGGGCCGATTTCTTTTGCTCCGGGCCAAACTACCTCGCGCCTCAGCAGACTTATCAGGCGAACCACCAGATCAAATACGACGGCAGCAAAGCCTGGGGAGCACACATCTTCCGCTACGGCGCCGGGTTCAATCACATCTGGAGTGGAGGTTTTGCCAGCTTCCTGAAGCTTGCCCCCGCGGTAGGGTCGGGAGTTAATGACTGCAACGCCGCCTGTCTGGCGCTTCCGGGTGGCGCGGGCAATCCGCTGAACTACCCCGTGGTTGACGTCCAACTCGGCAACGGGCAGGGCTTCGGATCCGAGAAAGCCGCGTTCGGGTTCCCGGCTGGTGGCATCGGGCCCGACAATCGCCTCTCTCTCTACGTGGGTGATTCCTGGAAGATGAAGCCGAACTTCACGCTCAGCTACGGAGTCCGCTACGTGAGAGATACCGGCCGGACCGATAGCGATTTAGGGCCGGTTGCGGAGCTGGAGCAGTTCGGCGCCGGGCTTGGCAAACGGGTCCACCAGCCCAACCTGAACTTTGCTCCACAGGTGGGCATTGCCTGGGATCCCGGCCGCGCAGGTAAGACGGTCTTTCGCGCGGGCATCGGCCTGTTCTACGAAAATGCCGTCTGGAACAACGTGTTGTATGACCGGCCGGCGAGATTGCCTTCCGGGTTGTTCCTGGCAACTCCTTCGGTTTGCTCCAATGGCGGAGGTGGCATTTTCACCCTGCCCGATGGTCAGACGCAGGACTGGAGCACGGTCTGCGGGCAACCCATTGGAAGCGTGGCCGGGCAGATCGCGGCTTTCCAGGCACAATATCAGGCTGCGACGCTCGCTGCGGGGCCGGCGGTCAATCCTTCGTTCATCGGCAATGCACTTTCGGCCGGCCTGGATGCGACAGGCACAACCATGTTTGCGCCGGACTACGTCAGTCCTCGTTCCGTGCAGATGAATTTTGGGATGCAGCACGAGTTCCGCAATGGCATGGTCTTTACCGCCGATTATCTGCGCAACATTGGGACGCACACCTTGCTCGGTGTGGATACCAATCACGTGGGAGATTCCCGCTACTTCAGCCGGGCCAATGCCCTGAGCGCCATTGACGCCACCAACGCCGCCTTTGGCTGCGCCCCGGGCATTGCCGGGATCAACTGCGCAATCACTGCCGGCGCCCACATCAGCGATTATGCCGGCAATGGCCTCGATTCCGGCTACTCCTTTTGCAGCGGCGGCCCGTGTCCCGGTGCGGCCTTCCCCGGCATCAACCCAAACCTGGGAGCCAACCAGATGCTGTTTCCCATCGGCCGCTCGGTTTACAACGCGCTGCAGCTCTCGGCCAAACAACACCTGCGCAGTCCCTTCAAGGATGTTCGCGGTCTGGATGTTCAGTTCTCCTACTCTTATTCGAAGTACGTGGCTACGGCCAGCGACAGCGACTTCATCAACATTGCCACCGACTTCAATCGCCCGCTCCGCTACGTGGGCCCCAGCGGGTTGGACCGCAGGCACCAGGTTTCCCTCGGCGGTACCGTGGACCTGCCATATTCGTTTCGTCTTGGACTCATCAGCCACTTTTACAGTCCGCTTCCCGTCGCCCTCACCCTCCCAGCGTCGGGTGATGCAGGTGGAATCTTTGTGACGGATATCACGGGAGATGGCACCGGCGACGGCAGCTTTGCCTCCAACGGTGGCTTTGGCGACATTTTGCCCGGAACCAACATTGGTTCCTTCGGACGCCAGGTCAAAGCCAGCAACCTGAATGGCTTCATCCAGAACTACAACCAGAATTTTGCCGGCCAGCCCACACCCGCGGGCCAGGTGCTGATCCAGGAGGGGCTGTTCACTTCGGGCCAGCTACGGGCGCTTGGGGGCGTACAGCAGCCCATCCCGCTGGCGCCGGCCAACCAGGCAAACATGGGTTGGTTGCGGGCCTCCGATCTGAGCTTGACCTGGCGCTACCGGGTGAAAGACCGGGCGGAAATTCAACCGGGCGTCTCGTTCTTCAACGTGATGAACTTCGCCAACTTCAACGGTTCGGCCAGTCCCCTGAGCGGGACGCTGAGCGGAACTCCTGGCTCGGTCAACGGCACTTCGGGGCGCCAGCCCAACAACAATCGGCTGGGACTGGGCTCCGGCGTGTTTGCCCTTGGGTCTCCACGCGCCATGGAGTTTTCCTTGAAGGTGTCGTTCTAGCCGGGCGGAAAATCCGGGTTTTGGCAGTGCTCCATCGCGGGTTCTCCGCGAACTCGGCGGCCGTTCTCAGCGGCCTCAGCGTTCTAAGGTTTGGACAAGCCGGCAGCAAGCCCAAAGTCCTAAATCGCGGAGGTCGCAGAGAACTGCCGCAGAGAGCGCGGAGAAGCCCGGCGAAGAGCCAACTGGGGTGCTTCCCGGCTTCCGCTCGGGCGTTTCACAGGTTGCGCTCCGTGTAAAATGACCCTATGTCATTTCACGGACAAGGCACGCCGGGCGGACCTCGCAAGCCGAAGAGCACACCTCCAGAAGAGACTTCGGAAGAAGCCGCTTATCTGAAATCGCTGGGCGAGAAGCAGAAACCTGTGAGCATCAAGCTGGCCGACGGTGAAGTCGTGTACGGCTGGATCGAATACTACGACAAGAACATGGTTCGATTGACCCGCGAGGACAAGCCCAACCTGTTCATCTTCAAACACGAGATCATGTACATCGCCGAGGATGGCGGCAGGCGCAAGTGAACCCTCATCGGCTGTCGAAATCCACCGGAAGGTTGCACTAGGCCGTGGCTCTCTTCCAACCCACTCAATCCGAGTTTCTTCCCGCAATGTCGCAGATTACGCGCGAGGCCGGCGCGCTGCTGATGAAGTACTTCCGCCAGCGCGTCACCGTGGAATACAAAGGCGAGGCGGACCTGGTCACGATCGCGGACCGCAAGACGGAGGTCCTGATTCGCGAGCGTATCCGGGAACGCTGGCCCACGCACGACATCCTGGGCGAGGAAGGTGGCTTGCAAGATACCGGCAGCGACTACCGCTGGTACGTCGATCCTCTGGACGGAACTACAAATTTCGCTCACGGCTTCCCCGTTTTTTGCGTCTCGATGGGCCTGGAGCATCGGGGCCAGCGGATCGCTGGCGTGGTTTACGATCCTACCCGGGATGAACTTTTCGCCGCCGAGCAGGGAAGTGGCGCGTGGCTGAATCAGCAGCCCATCCAGGTTTCTAAGACTGCCAAGCTGTCGGAGTGCCTGGTGGCGACAGGCTTCCCCAGCCACAAGCGGCACCAGAATCCGAATATTTACTTCTACCATCAGATCACGCTGCACACCCATGGCGTGCGCCGCGCCGGATCGGCGGCCCTCGATCTGTGCTGTGTGGCTTGCGGCCGTTTCGACGGGTTCTGGGAATTCAACCTCAACCCGTGGGACACCGCGGCGGGCGTGCTGATCGTGCAGGAGGCAGGGGGAAAGGTCACCGACTTTCACGGCGGACCATTTCAGCTGAACAGTCGCGAAACCCTGGCGTCCAACGGGCTGGTGCACGAGGCCTTGCAGAGCGAGTTCGAGCAGATCTTTGCCGGACGCGGGCTGGAACCCTTGCCCGACATGCAAGAGCATCGGAGATAGTGGTAGCCTATCCGAAAATTCCTTTCGGGGTCCTAGGGCTATGAAAATGACCAAGGTTGTTTTTGGCTGTCTGCTATGGTTCGTGCTCTGCTCCGTGTGCGTGTTGGCACAGGGTCACGGGGAGCAGTCCGCTCCGCCGGATACGATAGCGAAGGCGATGAGCGCCAAATATGAAGACCTATCTTGGCAACCGATTGTTCCGGAACTCGGCAGTGATTCTCCGCAGATCTCAGTGCTGCGCGTTGATCCCACAACTCACGCGACCCAACTGCTGATTCGAGTACCCAAACGCCTGCACGTTCCTATGCACTGGCACAGCGCCAACGAAACCCACACCGTCATACACGGTAATTGGGTGTTCGAGCATGAAGGCAGACGTGAGCCACTCGGGCCGGGCGGGTTCAACTACATCCCCGCCCGAATGCCGCACCAGGCTTGGGCATCGGATGACGCTCTGGTATTCATCACGGTGGATTCCGGTTGGGACATCAATTGGGTCAGCGGGCCGATCAGTAAAGCGGACATCGGGAAGACGCCCTGAGAAATCTTGCCGGAGTCCGACGGTGAGCGTGTGCGGTGCTAGCCACTTAGGAGCCAGATGTGACATTGAAGGCGCGAACCATCGCGGCGCTGCTGTTGTTACCGGGGCTGCTCTGGGCCCGCGACGCGAAGCCGGCGGCTTCCAGCAAGACCAACACCCAGCGCAGCCAGCCAGTGCAATCTTTTGACAAGTGGAAAGCCGGACTGGTTGATGATCTCAAGCAGAACTGGCTGCCGCTGGCCGGACTGTTCTGGCTCAAACCCGGAGACAACAGCTTCGGCAGCGCCGCAGATAACGCGATCGTGTTCCCCAAAGGTCCAGCTCATGCCGGCGTCTTTACGCTGCAGGGCCAGGGAGTGACCGTTAAACTCGCCGCCGATGCGCACGCCACCATCGCAGGCAAGGCAGTGACCGTCTCGCCTCTGCAGCCTGACACCTCCGGAAATCGTACTGTGGTCGAGATGGGGAACCTGCGCTTTCACGTCATCAAGCGGGGCGAGCGAGTAGGCATCCGCCTTAAGGATCTCGACAGCGACGCGGTGAAGAATTATCGCGGCCCCGTCTTCTACCCGGCGAATGCCGCTTACCGCGTCACTGCGACCTGGATTCCTGCGGATGGCAAGAAAACGGTGGATGTCCCCAACATCCTGGGCGACGTGACCCATACGCCGGTTCCGGGCACGGTGGAGTTTACGGTCAAGGGTCAGAAAATGCAGTTGACGTCGCTTGGCGGGGACCCAGCCAAGAGCCTCTTCTTCGTCTTCAACGACCCGACCGCGAAGACCGACACCTACCCTGGCGGGCGCTTTCTGGATACCGATCCTGTGGTCAACGGCAAGGTGGTTCTCGACTTCAACCGTGCCTACAATCCTCCCTGCGCCGTGACCCCGTATGCCACCTGCCCGCTCGCGCCGAAGCAAAACCGGCTGGATGTCGCGATCCCCGCGGGAGAGAAGTACGACCGCGCCCACGGGCACCACCATTGAGCTTTACACAATATAAGGACAGCCCACCACGCTGCTGTCATTCCGAGCGCAGTTCCGTCATCCGCTAGGCGGAGGACGGAGCGTAGTCGAGGAACCTGCTGTTTGCGGGGGCCAACCGGAAAGCAGGTTTCTCGACTTCACAAGATTGTCCGTGAACGGCCAATCTGGTTACGCTCGAAATGACAATGAATCACAATATTGTGCAATTCTCAACACTGAGGATTTGGGGCCGGACGTCAGAATGTTCGTGCCTCGCCCTGTTTGGTGCATACCCACGCGTTTGGCCAGTGCGTCTGAATTTCCCGCCCAGACTCCTTGTCGGTGGCCCCAAGGTGCAACGCCACAACATGCTTAGGCTTCCATTTGTCCTTGATGAATGCCGTGCTCTTTGAATCCAGCAACCACCAGAAGGGAACCATGGCAACGTCGGTATGGCCCGCCTGCAGCACGGGTTTGAAGTTCTGGTCAGATGCCCCGGCATCCCCCAGGTGAAAAACCACTTCGCTACAGACTAAAAGGCGGTATCCGAGATTTTGGGTTTTTCCATGCTCTAACGCGAAGGCATCAACCTGGATTCCGGACATCTTCAAGCCTACGTCATGATCTTTGTCCGGCCACAGCGCCCGAACCCGGCCCTGAAGGGAGTGGGGCAGCATGGCCGTTGCCTGCGGGGTTGAGGCAAACACCGCGCCCGGATTGTTAACCAGGAAACGTGAAATCGCCCCCGCGTCCCAGTGGTCCAGGTGGAAGTGTGTCGCCAGCGCTAGTCCAACCCCGTCAAACGGAGGCTTGCCGGTCTCAAGTTTTTCCTGAACCTCGGGTGGGTGCCTCATGTAATCGTCCAGGCTGTCGCGGAACAAGGCGTCGATCAAAACTTTCTTGCCTTGACAGTCAAGTAGTACGCCCTCGTTCGCGAGATAGGTGATCTTCAGCTCGGATGGCCAAAGTGGGGCTGCTGTTGCAAGGGTGACGAGGACACAAAGTGTGATTGCATAGCCGGACTTCGGAAATCTTGGAGGCAGCCTCATGAATGCTAGGGACTCCACAAGTATCGATTGGTTACCAGCCCCAGCGGTGATCGCTCGAAAATGGTCTGGGCAACCTGCTAGTCATTCCATGCTACGCGCTACAATAGAAATGTGGGGACCATTCTTAAAAGACTTCGACCATGATGGATTCCTTGTTGGAACGAAGAATCGACAAACGCCCCGATCGAGTGCGCTTTACCGGGCGCATCCTCTTTCTTACCGAAGATCCCGAACTCATTAGGCGCCAACTAGCGGGCGAGGACCTGCCTTGGGACACCAAGAATCCCGGCAGTAATCCCAGACTGCGCGATGACATCTCTACCGACGAGATTACCCCGGCGCATTACTGTTTCTATTTCGACGAGACCTTGGGAGAAATTCCTTACCTGGGCCTGAAGTGCGGCAACGTGACGCCGATTGGCCGTAGCGATGTGAAGAAAGCTGGCTTTGTCTGTGCGGTGAGCGGCAAGCGCCGCGGCAAGGGCTCAAGCCGTGAGCAGTCGCCCTATGCCGAGATGTGCGCCGGCATCCGCGTGGTCATCGCTGAGAATATCGAGCGGATCTACAAGCAGAATTGCCAGAACCTCGGACTGCTGACCTCGACCAACTTCTCGCTGATCGACAAGATTCGTACGGGCGAGGAGATCGCGCTCAGTGAGTTTACCGCCGGCGAAGATGAAATCACGCGGCAGGTAATCGAGTACGGCGGGCTTTTCCCGTTTAATGTCGCGCGCATGCAAAAGAAAGTCTTCCTGCCGCCGATCAGAACCGAAAAGCGTCCCATGACCCTGGCGGAGAAAATCTTCGCCCGCCACATGATTGCCGAGACCGGAGAGGTGGGAGTGGACCACGTGAAACCCGGCGATACCGGCTTCGCGCGTGCCGACCTGCGCTTCAGCCATGAGTACGTCACACCCATGGCCGCGATTTTCTTCGAGCACTATGTCGGCAAGGACGCCAAGGTCAACGATCCCTCGACCATCCTGTTTTTCCGCGATCACCTGACTTTCCTCGATGAGGTCATCTCCGAAGAAAAGAAGAAACTCGGCTTGCTGGACCTCGCCACGCAACTCAAGCTCAAACAGCAGGACTTCGCACAGAAGCAGGGAATCAAGCTGCATGGCGAACTCAAGGACCGCAAGGGTTCGGAAGGGATTTGCCACTCGATTGTTCTCGAGAGTTACGCGCTGCCCGGTCAATTGAACATCGGTTCCGATTCCCACACCCCGCACGTGGGCGCGATCGGCTGTGTGGCCTTTGGTATCGGCACAACCGACGTGTTCAATAGTTGGATCACCAAAGATGTCCGTGTGCGCGTGCCGGAGTCGGTGAAAATCATCGTGCGTGGCAAGAAGCATTCCAATGTCACCGCCAAAGACTTCATTCTCAAGATTCTCAGTCTGGATTACGTTCGCAGCGGCAAGGCCTTGGCCAAGGTCATGGAGTACGCGGGCGAAGCCATTGAAGACCTCAGCGTGGACGAACGCGCGACCATGACCAACATGGCGGCGGAAATCGGCGGATTCACCGGCATCGTGGCTCCTGACCGCAAGGCGGTGGATTTTCTGGTCGAGCGCCGTGGCATGGATCGGAAGCAGGCGGAAGCCATGATCGAAGGCCTGTACAGCGACTCCAGCGCACAATACGCCCATGTGATCGAACTGGACGCGGCCGAGATCACGCCCATGGTTGCCACCCCCGGTGATCCCGGCAACGGCAAATACATTCGCGACTTTCATACACCGGTCCCCGTGGAACTGGCCTACGGAGGCACCTGCACTGCTGGCAAGAACGAAGACATGGACATGTACGCCGCGGTGTTGGCCGACGCGCTCAAACACGGCCGGCGGGTGGCCGACTCGGTCAAGTTCTATATCCAGTTTGGATCGCAGGAAACGCGGGAGTACTGCATACGCAAAGGGTATCTCGATACTTTTCAGAAAGCCGGCGCGCTCGTGATCGAGCCGAGTTGCGGTGCATGCATCAATGCTGGACCGGGAGTCACGACGCGGCCGGACCAGGTAGTCATCAGCGCCCAGAACCGGAATTTCC
Organism: Terriglobia bacterium; assembly: GCA_020073105.1. Taxonomy (GTDB): domain Bacteria; phylum Acidobacteriota; class Terriglobia; order Terriglobales; family Acidobacteriaceae; genus JAIQFW01. The sequence goes on along the minus strand of JAIQFW010000007.1, from coordinate 6,207 downwards.
CAGGGCGAAGCGGACCCGGTCAGATGTATCTCGCCAGTCCGCTAACGGTAGCGGCGAGTGCTGTGGCGGGGTATATCGTGGAGTACGAACCGACCGGGGAGCGGGAATTGGTGGGAGCCTGAGGCTTTTCCTGGCGCACCCCAGATTCCGCGAACTTCGTAGCCAGACCGTTTTTCTAACTTGCACATATTAAGGGTTCCCCTTATTATGGGTTCATGAATATCACTCTTTCCCTGGATGACAAGCTGGTCAAAGAGATCCGTAAAGTCGCGGTGGAGCGGGATACGACTCTGACCGGTTTGGTTCGTGACTACCTAGAGCAGCTTGCGGCAGAGAGTGCAGTGTCAGGGCGGAGACGGCGGGAACGGGAGGCCTTGAAACGCAGTTTCAACCAGTTCCAGTTTCAGGTGGGAAAACGCAACTGGAAACGGGAAGATTTGCATGCCCGTTCTTGATTTCCTGGATAGCAATGTGCTGGTGTACGCCTACGACATCAGTGATCCCAAGAAGCAGCGCGTTGCACAAGCCCTCGTGGAACGGGCAGTCGCGGGCGAAGTGGTGGCTTCCCCGCAAGTGCTCGCCGAGTTCGCCGCAACTTTGCTGCACAAGCTCTCGCCTGCCGCGCCTCCCGACGACGTGACTGCAATTCTGGATGCGTTGGGACCGATCAAGCTTGTACCGTCGGACGCTGGGGTAGTCCGGCGCGCGGTTGAGGCACATGCGGCCTACGGCTTGAACTTCTACGACGGCATGATTGTAGCCACTGCGGAGCGGGCGGGATGCGAGCGCATCTGGTCGGAGGACTTGAATCCCGGTCAGAAATACTTCGGCGTAATGGTGACCAATCCCTTCCGGTAAACTCACTCCCAGATCATCTGGTGTACCGCTATACCCGCACCATCATTCTTGCTAGAATGTCCGTTTCCGTTTAGATTTAGAACTTATCAGGGAGACAAAGAATTTATGGCATACGTGATCGCTGAACCGTGCATTGGCACCAAGGACACTGCCTGCGTGGACGCCTGCCCGGTGGACTGCATTCATCCCAAGAAGGATGAGCCCGCATTCGCGGAAGAGGAGATGCTCTACATCGATCCTGTCGAGTGCATCGACTGCGGCGCCTGTGTGCCAGTGTGCCCGGTGTCAGCCATCTTCGCGCTGGATGACCTTCCGGAGAAGTGGAAGGCCTTCACCGAGCGTAACGCCAAGTATTACGGGCGCTGAATCTTCAGATCAGGAGAGATTGGCCGGCGCAGGTTCCTTTGGGAGCTTGCGCCATTTTGTTGTGTTGAAAACAGGTGGCGCGCCCGAAGGGATTTGAACTTGAGGCGTCTTGCGGGCGTGAGCGGAGCGGGAGCCCGCAGCCGAAATCCTGAGCGAAGCGAAGGACCTCAGGAGGCACCTGCATAGGGAGAGCTGGCGCGCCCGAAGGGATTTGAACCCCTAACCTACGGCTCCGGAGGCCGGCGCTCTATCCAATTGAGCTACGGGCGCGCTCCTGTACCTCTCTAGTCTACATGCAGAGCTTGGGCCCATCAATTTCTGGTTGCTACAGAGTCGAACCTTACCAGCGGTTTCGTCCGCCGCCACCGCCGCCATGACCACCCCGCCCCCCCCGATCCCGGCCGCCTCCGCCGCTGCGCTCCGTCTTGGGCCGCGCCTCGTTCACGTTTAGAGTCCGGCCGCCGACCTGAGTACCGTTGAGCCCGGCAATGGCCTTCTCGCCTTCTTCTGCATTCGTCATTTCCACGAAGCCGAACCCGCGCGAGCGCCCAGTATCTCGGTCGGTCATGATGCTGACTCGGTCTACCTGTCCGTACGGCTCGAAAAGTTTGCGCAGTTCATCTTCCCCGGTGTTGAAGTCGAGGTTTCCAACGAAAATATTTTTCACGCGACTTGCCTCGGTCTGAGCTATTTGAGTGTGCGGCTTCGGCGGGACACGGGAGGCTGGTTGGCCAGACAGCCGGAGTTGACCCACAGTCAAATGCGCAGGAAGTATAGCAGGTTGGCCGCGATTTCAAGCAATCGTGCCCCAACGCTCAATCGTCCCGCTCCAGCTCCATAGCGCGGATGGTCTTCTGCAGGACCTCGCCGGAATGGCGCAGCCTCCCCATCTCGGATTCATCCAGGTCCAGACGCAGGACCCGTTCCACCCCTCCTCGGTCCACTACCGTCGGCAGGCTGAAGCACACGTCGTTCAGACCGTGAAAGTCGCGGATCAAACTGGAGACCGAGAGCACCGTATTCTGGTTGCGAAGGATGGCCTGGGCGATCCGCATCAGCCCGGCGGCTACGGCGTAGTAGGTTGCGCCTTTGCGTTCGATGATGCGATAAGCAGCATCCCGCGTTTGCAGAAAAATGTCGTCCAGGGCATGCTGATCGTACGGAATGTTTTGGGCTTGGCAGAACTCCCGCAGACGCATGCCCGCGATGTTGGCCGAGGACCAGACCGGCACTTCACTGTCTCCGTGCTCCCCGATGATGAAAGCGTGTACGCTGCGTGCATCCACGCCGAAATATTCACTGAGAAGGTAACGGAAACGGGCCGTATCGAGAATCGTCCCTGACCCAATCACACGTTGGGAGGGAAACCCAGAGAGCTTCCAGGCAGCATAGGTCAGGACATCCACCGGGTTGGTAGCAATCAATAGGATCCCGTCGGGATTGCTCCGCGTGATCCTGGGGACAATTTGTTTCCAGATCTCCGCATTCCTTTTGACCAGATCCAGGCGAGTCTCACCGGGCCTTTGTCCCGTGCCTGCAGCCAATACAGTGACCACCGCACCAGCGCAGTCAGGGAAATCACCCGCCCAAACGCGCGTCGGATGACTGAAGGGGACAGCGTGATTCAGGTCCATAGCCTCGCCTTCCGCCTTGGCGCGATTGGCGTCGATGAGCACGATCTCCGCTGCTAACCCGCTCAGCAGCAGAGCATAGGCGAAGGTCGCACCGACGTTGCCCACTCCGACGATCGCAACGCGGGTGGGATGGGGCCTGGCGTCACTCATGGTTTCGTGTTCGGGTGGGTGCAGTGAGGGCAAGGCGTAGCTTGTCTAGCACTCCTCGACTTTCCAATATCGTTCACTCTGAAAGCCAAGCTGCAGCAGGCGGTTCTTGGGATCATGCCGTTTGCCGCAGCCCGGACACTTCAAATACCGGCCCCACGCCGTGCCCTGGTGGTCGTAGCTCTCAGAAACCGCGAACGTCTTACCACAGCTGCAGGGGACCAGAAACATAGTGAAACGGCTGGAGTTAGGCATGCACTGCTCACCGAGGCTACCTGTGCAGTATACAATCACGGATGATGAGTGTGTCTCTGGACACCGTCGTTAAGTTGGTTCAGATTGCTTCGTACATTGCCAGTACGGTTGCTGCCGTCTGGGCATTCGTGGTTTACAGAGGCAACTCCCGACGTGAGCGCGCACGTTGGGCAGAAGGTCTGTATTCGAGATTTTTCGAACGTGAAGAGTTGAAGAAAGTGCGGGATTTGCTGGACACAGACGCGGACGATACTCAAGTTCAGGATCTTGTTACCAACGAGACATCTGATTGGACCGATTACTTGAAACTTCTTCGAGTTCGTGGCTTACCTTCAATCATCTAAACAGTTGTCGGAAAGAGATGTCCAAGCGTTGTTTGGTTACTACCTTGAGTGTCTGAAAAGGCATGCGGCTGTGGTGGGCTACATTCGGAACGAAGACAAGGGGTTTGAATATCTGAGGCAACGATTGTCGCATGAATAGGGCAAAGAAATATCTATTCACCTACGGTACGCTGTTGCCGCGGAAGGCCCCGGCTGAGATCGCTCCGGCGGTGCGTCGTTTGCGCCGGGTAGGGCAGGGTGTTGTGCACGGGCATCTTTACGATTTGGGAGAGTATCCAGGGGCTGTCCTTCGCAAGACCGGTCCGACGATTATCGGTCAGATATTCGAACTTCCAGACGACCCGGACATCCTGAACAGTTTAGATGACTATGAAGGCTTCGATCCGGCCCATCCTGAAGGCAGTCTCTTTGTCCGCAAGAAGTGGCCAGTGACTTTCGAAGACGGCAAGAAAAAGATCAGCTGCTGGGTATATATCTACAACCGGCATCCGGGAACTGCGCCCAGTATTGTTAGCGGCGATTTCTCCAAACCACGAAATCATCGAGCCCGCTAGTCAGCTTCCCTCTTCGACCACTACCATGGCACTCTTCTTCCGCCGGTTGGCCTGCAGGACCTTCTTACGCAGCCGGAGCGTTTTGGGCGTCACCTCGACAAATTCATCGTCGGCGATGAATTCAATCGCCTGTTCAAGATTGAGGTTGCGAAACGGCACCAAACGGATGGCCTCGTCGGCGGTCGAGGCACGCATGTTGGTGAGCTTCTTTTCGCGAACTGCGTTTACATCCAGGTCGGTGTCTTTCGCGTTCTCGCCGATGATCATGCCTTCGTACACTTCGACGCCTGGGCCGACGAACAGTTCCCCGCGTTCCTGCAACCCCCACAGTGCATAGGCCGTTGTCGTGCCGGGGCGGTCTGCCGCAAGGGCCCCGGTCAGGCGGTGAGGAATCTCGCCTTGCCAGTCGGTGTATCCGTCGAACAAGGAGTTCATCACGATGGTGCCGCGGGTGTCGGTGAGCAACTGGCTGCGCAAACCGATCAAGCCCCGGCTGGGGACGCGGAACTCGATGCGCACACGGCCGTAGCCATGATTGTGCATGTTGAGTACTTCGCTCTTCCGCGCTCCCAGCTGTTCCATGACCACGCCCACGAAGGCTTCCGGCACGTCCACCGTCAGCCGCTCGACGGGTTCCATCAGCTTGCCGTCCACCCGCTTGGTAACGATCTCCGGCTTACCCACCATCAGTTCGTAACCCTCGCGGCGCATCATCTCGATCAAAATCGAAAGCTGCAACTCGCCGCGTCCCATGACCACGAAAACGTCCGTACTGTTGGTCTCCTCTATCCTCAACGAAACGTTCGTCAGCAGTTCCTTCTGCAGGCGCTCACGCAAGTTGCGGGAGGTGACGTATGTTCCTTCGCGCCCGGCAAACGGTGAAGTGTTCACCGTGAACTGCATGGCGATGGTAGGCTCATCAATGGTGATGGGCGGCAGTGGCGAGGGGTTCTCTGCGTCAGTGATGGTCTCGCCGATGGTGATGCCTTCGACTCCGGCGACGGCAACGATGTCGCCAAGCGTTGTTTCGGTGATATCGGTTCTTTTTAGACCCGAGAACGAAAACAGCTTGGTGATCTTGGTTTTGTGTATCGAGCCATCCAGCTTGGCAATAGCCACATCCTCGCCGGTATACATGCTTCCGTTGAACACGCGGGCAATGGCCAGCCGACCCAGATAGTCACTGTAGTCAAGGTTGGCCACCAGAATTTGCAGCGGTCCAGCGGGGTCGCCACCCGGTTGGGGAATTGTCTTCAGGATGGCATCGAACAACGGCTGCAAGTTCTCCCCGCCGCCCCGGATGTCCGTGGAAGCCGTGCCCGCTTTAGCATTGGTGTATAGGACCGGGAAATCGAGCTGATCCTCCTTCGCGTCCAAATCAATAAACAGGTCGTAGACCTCGTTCAATACCTCCTGGGGACGTGCGTCGGAACGGTCAATCTTGTTGATCACCAGGATCGGAGGAAGTTTGGCCTCCAGTGCCTTGGTGAGGACGTAACGGGTTTGTGGGAGCGGGCCTTCGCTCGCGTCCACCAACAGCATGACTCCGTCCACCATTTTTAAGGCGCGTTCCACTTCGCCGCCAAAGTCACTGTGGCCGGGGGTGTCCACAATGTTGATCTTTACGTCGTGGTAAAAGATCGCAGTATTCTTCGCCAGAATCGTGATCCCACGCTCCCGTTCCAGATCATTCGAGTCCATGACCCGCTCGATAACTTGCTCGTTGGAGCGAAACGTGCCGCTCTGTTTCAGCATGGCGTCCACCAGCGTGGTCTTGCCATGGTCTACGTGCGCGATGATGGCGATGTTGCGAATGCCGGAACTCAAGAGGGTCCTTTCACAGAGCGAGGTCTCACCCATCTACTACTTTACTATGCGGGAAGCATTTGGGAGTGAACTGGGAACCGAGAACTGGCTACTGGGAACTGCTGTTCATTTATTTATCGACCAGCACCGCTACTTCAGCATGCTGGTCGGCCTTCCGTGGCCGGAGATTTCAGCTCCCGTGCGACGGGCGAGATCCATCCTCCACTAGCTTGCCCTTGACAT
>JAIQFW010000006.1 GCA_020073105.1 Terriglobia bacterium | reverse complement strand
CATCGATACCCGCTCCGGTCAGCGAACTGACGGCGATGATTGGAGCTTTGGGGGCTTCCAAGAAAGACCCGCGCAGGAAGTCTTCCACCTCCAGGCGCACGACTTCGAGCGTATCCGGATCGACGAGGTCGGACTTGGTCAGCACCGCGATTCCACGGCGCACCGAGAGCAGGCGGCAGATGTCGAAGTGCTCGCGGGTCTGGGGCTTGATGCCTTCGTCGGCGGCGATGACGAGGAGTACCAGATCGATGCCGCCGACGCCTGCCAGCATATTGCGCACGAAACGCTCATGGCCGGGGACGTCCACAAAACCGAGACGCAGAATGTCACCAGCGGGCGTGGGCAGTTCGAGGTGGGCGAAGCCGATGTCGATGGTAATGCCGCGGCGCTTCTCTTCTTCCAGGCGGTCGGCATCGATCCCGGTCAACGCCTTGACCAGCGCGGTTTTCCCGTGATCGATGTGGCCAGCCGTGCCGACGATGACGGACTTCATGAGAGAGGAATGATACTAAAGATGGCAGATACCGATTGTCACCTGAGCAGCGGGGTCCACCCAAACATCGCTTGTCATCCTGAGCGCAGCAGCACGATTCGCGATGCGAATCGTGCTGCGGAGTCGAAGGATCGCTACCCTATTTACCGTGCTCCGACCGCTGCATGGCACTCTCTCCACGGCACCGGACGAAGGGACCTCCTCTACAAGACCTCGCAGATTAAAGGGATCTTTCGACTGCGTGACGCCTTTCGCCTCGCGAAAGACGTCGCTTCGCTCAAGATGACAGAGTTGGAACGTGATAGCGCTTACGCAGGGCTCATGGCCCCAGTCCATTGGTTTTTCGCTACGCTCAGACCAGTCGGGGCATCAGTATGTGATGGATGATCCGTCGCTGGCGTGCGACAATAGAGTTTCCCCATGACCACCGCCGCTACCGCTGCCATCACCCCAGAGCTTGTGCAGGAACACGGCCTCACGCCGGAAGAATACGAGAAGGTCAAGCAACTGCTGGGCGGGCGGGAGCCCACGATCACAGAACTGGGCATCTTCAGCGTGATGTGGAGCGAGCACTGCTCCTATAAATCTTCCCGGGTGCATCTGAAGCGGCTGCCCACGCGCAGCAAGCTGGTCGTGCAAGGGCCCGGCGAGAACGCGGGAATCATTGATATTGGCGACGGCTGGGCCTGTGCCTTCAAGATCGAGTCGCACAATCATCCATCGTTCATCGAGCCGTTTCAGGGCGCGGCGACGGGGGTCGGCGGCATTCTACGTGACATTTTTACGATGGGCGCGAGGCCGGTCGCGGTGATGGATTCGCTCAGGTTTGGGCCAATCTCGCTGTCGCCTAACGGCGACCGGACGGGTCAGAGACCCGTCCCCACACAAGCAGAGATTCACAAGAACCATTCTGTGCTCGAAGGTGTGGTCAGCGGGATCGCATCTTATGGCAACTGTTTTGGAGTCCCCAATCTCGGTGGCGAGACCAAGTTCGAAGCCTGCTATTCGGGGAATCCTCTGGTCAATGCCTTCGCCCTGGGACTGGTACGGCGCGACCAGATTTTCTATGCCCGGGCTGCCGGGGAAGGCAATCCCGTTATTTATGTCGGTTCAAAGACCGGGCGGGACGGCATCCACGGCGCCACCATGGCCAGCGAAGAGTTCAGTGCGGCCTCGGAAGCAAAGCGCCCCAACGTCCAGGTCGGTGATCCATTTCTTGAGAAGTTGCTGCTCGAAGCTTGCCTCGAAGCCATGCAAACCGGCGCCATCGTTGGTATCCAGGACATGGGCGCTGCGGGCTTGACCTGCTCCACCTGTGAAATGGGCGGGCGCGGTAAGGTCGGTATCGAGATCGAGTTGGATCGCGTTCCGCAGCGCGAAACCGGCATGACGCCCTATGAAATCATGCTGAGCGAGTCGCAAGAGCGCATGCTGCTGGTGGCGCAGAAGGGCCGTGAGCAGGAAGTCTTCCGCGTCTTCGAGAAGTGGGGCTTGGATGCCGTCGAGATCGGCCGCGTGACCCCGGACGGCAAGATGCGGGTTTTGGAGCATGGAAAAGTCGTCTCGGAGATTCCTAACGAAGCGCTCACCGACGACGCGCCTCTTTATAACCGTCCGCTTGAGCGCTGGGAGCCGCCGGTTCCAAGGGAGATGCCCGACAACATAAGGCTCACGAAGGCCGGGAGCTTCACTGAGAACCTGAAGCGCCTGCTGGCCAGCCCGAACATCTGCGGCAAGCGCTGTGTGTGGCAGCAATACGATCACATGGTGCAGACCAACACGGTCGAAGGACCGGGCGCGGGCGATGCCGGTGTTATCAGAATCAAGGGTTCAAACCGCGGCCTCGCCATGGCGCTGGACGGCAACGGGCGGTGGTGCTACCTCGATCCGCAGCTGGGAGCCAAGCACGCGGTTGCTGAAGCTGCGCGGAACATAGCTTGCACGGGAGCGAAACCGGTCGGTGCGACTAATTGCCTGAACTTCGGCAATCCCGAGAAGCCGCCGATCATGTGGCAGTTTTCCCAGGTGGTGGACGGCATCACCAAAGCTTGCGAGGAGCTGGATATTCCCATCACTGGCGGCAATGTCAGCTTTTATAACGAGACCCTGGGCGAAGGCATCTATCCCACCCCGGTGCTGGGGGTCGTCGGCATTCTGGAAGATGTTCACAAAGCGGTGTTCCCACACTTCCGCGAGCCAGGGCATGCCGTGGTGCTGCTGCGCGCCTCTGAGCCCGGTGATCTTGTCGACGCTCAATCAGAGTTCGGTTCTTCGGAATATGCCAAGGAAGTGCTCGGGTCGGTTTGGGGATTTCCTCCCGCGCTGGAGCTGGAACGTGAGGCGGCGCTGCAAACAGCTTTGCTTGAAATGATCAAAGCTGGGCTGGTCGAATCCGCTCACGACTGCGCGGAAGGCGGAATCGCAGTCACGCTGGCTGAGTCGGCCTTCTCAAAAAAAGTCGGGGTGAAGGTCGATCTGAATTCGCTGGGACTGCCTGAGGAGTTCGTTCTCTTCGGCGAAGATGCCAGCCGGGTGGTGATCTCTTGCGACCGGGGCAACCTGCCGGGAATCCAAGAAATAGGGGTAAAATACGGCCTCTCGCGGGTCGTGGTCGGGGAAACGGTTTCTGACCAATTGGAACTCAAGCTGGACGGCCGGATTGTGGTGTCGGCGACAGTAAGCGAACTGCGCGACACCTATGAAGATGCGCTGGAGACAGCTTTGAGGACTGAGGCGGTAGCGGCAGATTGAAAAGCCTTGACCGCAACCGTCACGAAGAAAGCCGCAGAGGTCGCAAAGAAATGCTAGCTTCCGACAAATTTCGTGAGGAGTGTGGGGTGGTCGCGATCTATGCCCATCCCGAAGCGGAGAAGCTTGCCTATCTTGGCCTGCACGCCTTGCAACATCGGGGCCAGGAATCGGCGGGCATCGTGACCTCCGATGGCATGACCCTCCACGTGCACAAGGCCATGGGCCTGGTGGCCGACATTTTTGGCGGCGACGTACTGGATCAATTGCGCGGCTCACTGGCCATCGGGCACACCCGTTACTCCACCGCAGGGGATTCGGCCCTGCTCAATGCCCAGCCCATCATGGTGCAATCCAACAAGGGCATGATGGCGCTAGCGCATAACGGGAACCTGGTGAACGCGGCAGAGATCCGCGCCCGGCTCGAGAGCCAGGGTTCGATCTTCCAGACCAACAGTGACACCGAAGTCATTGTGCACCTGATCGCGCTTTCCAAGGAACAGACCCTGCCAGAAGCGATGGCGGATGCTCTGCGGCGAGTTGAAGGTGCATTCTCCCTGGTCATGATCAGCCCCGACCGGGTATTTGCGGCGCGTGATCCGCGCGGGTTTCGCCCCTTGGCCATGGGAAGGATTCCCGCGCTAGCGGGAGAAAAGCAAGACACCATTGTGTTTGCATCGGAAACCTGCGCGTTTGATCTGATCGGCGCCACGTTCGAGCGCGACGTGAGGCCCGGGGAACTGATCGTGATCGGTCCGGAGGGCATGACGTCGCGGTTCTATTCCCCGTCGCAAGAGCAATCCAGCTGCATCTTTGAGCAGGTGTATTTCTCGCGGCCCGACAGCTTGGTTTTCGGGAGGGCGGTGCAGCAGAGTCGTGAAGAACTGGGACGGCAGTTGGCTCGCGAAGCGCCTGCCGAGGCCGACATCGTGGTTCCCGTTCCTGACTCCGGCGTGACTGCGGCCATGGGCTACGCGGCCGAGAGCGGGATTCCGTTCCGCTTCGGGCTGATCCGCAACCATTACGTGGGGCGGACGTTCATCGAGCCACGGCAGACCGTTCGAGACTTCGGAGTGAAGCTGAAACTGAATCCGGTGCGCAGTTTGCTCGAAGGCAAGCGGGTGGTGCTGATCGATGATTCCATCGTTCGTGGTACTACCAGCCGCAAGATTGTGCGCATGGTCCGTGGCGCCGGTGCCAAGGAAGTCCATCTGCGTATTTCCTGCCCGCCGACCATCTCACCCTGCTTCTATGGCGTGGACACACCTTCCAAGAAGGAGTTGATCGCTGCCAACAAGTCGATCGATGAGATCCGGAACTTCGTCGGTGCCGATTCACTCGCTTATCTCTCCCTCGATGGACTCAGGAAGGCTTGTGGAGATGGCGAGAAGACGACGTACTGCACAGCCTGCTATACCGGTGTCTATCCCACAAACTGGGTCGAGATCGAAGACCTCCAGCCCGCGGTCAGCAAACCCGGCCCCCTTGTCGGCTGATCCGCTGCGGAAGCGGGAAACTCCCAGATGATGACGTTGAGTTCTCCGGCCTGGCCCGGTCCGTGGGCCAAAAGGCTCCATTGACACTCCATAAGGGCTATCGCATACTGCGGGGCACTAAACCCTGTGGGTTCAGGCAGCTCAGTCTGTCCTGATTCCTCAGATGGACAGCGCCGCAGCGGCGAACGACGGTTGTAGCACCTCGAACCAGCAGCGGCGAGGGGCGGTTCTTGTCTCGCCCAACAAGTTGCTTCCAACTGAGCTGAGGAGGATATATGCGCACACTGCGTTTTCAGAAACTAGCTCGTGTAGTACTGGCCGCGATCGTTTTTTGTCTGACTGGCCTGGCGCTTCCCGCACAGGCGGGGAGTGTGCGGGTGATCCACGAAATCAAGCACGATGTATCACTGCCGTTGCGGGACATGGCGAAAATGGTGCCGGTCCAGAAGTACGAGAACCGGGAGATCGAGCTGCGCTCGCATGCTGTGATCAAGCAATTGCCGGGTGAAGACACCGCCGTTCAGACGGAGACCCTGCCTGACGTCTCGACCATCAACTTGTTGAATTTCGATGGCCAGGCGGCAGATTCGGTGGCCCCGCCGGACACCGAAGGAGCGGTCGGGGGCAATCAATACGTGCAGTGGGTAAACCTCCGGTACAACGTGTATGACAAGGCCACCGGAGCGCTCATCCTGGGGCCGGTTTTGGGGAATGCTTTCTGGTCCGGGTTCGGCGGTACTTGTCAGAGCAGCAATTCCGGGGATCCGATCGTCTTGTACGACAAGGCGGCGCAGCGGTGGTTCGTCTCGCAACCCGTGTTCAGCACACCTTACATGTACTGCATCGCCGTATCAACCTCCAGCGATGCCACCGGAAGCTACAACCGTTATGCCTTCGCCACATCCCCGCCGAGCGATTTCCCGGACTATCCCAAGTGGGCTGTGTGGCCGGATGGGTACTATTCGTCGGTCAACGAATTCATCGGCAACAGTCATGACGGGATCCAAGCCTGCGCCGCCGACCGCGCCAGCATGCTTGCGGGAAACAAAGCCACACTACAGTGTTTCAACAAACCTTCCCCAACCTTCGGGATCTTGCCCAGCGATTTGGATGGGAACACCCCTCCCCCAGCAGGGTCCCCCAACTACTACATCGGCCTGGGGGCTGACACCGCCCATCTCAACATGTGGAAGTTCCATGTGGATTGGGTCAATCCAGCCAACTCGACCTTTACCGGCCCGACGGCCATCCGGGTGCCGAACTATACGCTCATTTGTGTGAACGGCCCGGATGAGATTCGCTCGTGTATTCCGCAGCCGTCGCCGGGAGAAAAACTCGCAAGTTTGCCGAACCGCATGATGTACCGGTTCGCCTATCGCAACTTCGGGGACCACGAATCCCTGGTGGCCGCCCATACCGTCAAGCCCGGAAGCGGGTCCTCGGCAGTGGCGGCGGTCCGCTGGTACGAGATCCGGACTCCCCAGACCCCAAAGGTGGTCCAGGCGGGAACGGTCCAACATGCCAGCATCAGCGTCTGGTGTCCCGGCATTGCCATGGACAAGAACGGTGACATTGCCCTGGGAGTGAGTGCGTCGAGTCCGGCGGTGGACCCCAGCGTGGCCTATGTGGGAAGGGTTCCCACAGACCCACAGAACAAGATGGAATCCCCCAAGACGGTGGTGAAGGGGACGGGCGTGCAGCAGAACACCTCCAATCGGTGGGGCGATTACAGCGCAATGCAAATCGATCCGGCGGATGACTGTACCTTCTGGTTTACCACCGAGTACATCAAGACGACGGGGGCGTTCCACTGGAGCACGCGAATCAATTCGTTCAAGTTCAAGAGTTGCCAGTAAGGCAATCGATTGCAAGCCAGGATGCTTCTCAAGGGCATCCTGGCTTTTTTGCGTCTAGCCAATGTTCACTTCTTGGGGAGATACCGCAGGATTTGTGCCGCCACGTTGTCAATAGCAGCTAGTGCTGCGGCGGTGGGGTCGTCGGTCCCGGCTCCCAGGACCTTGTTCTGAAGCACCGCTTTGGGAAGCTGGTGCTTCTTGAACAGAGCGAAATCAATCGCCAGCCGGCCTTCCTCCGGGGCTTCAGTCTTTACCACTTCCAACAAGAGCATATAGTCGCACTTCTCGCGCTGCATCACGGTCTTGTTAGCGACGCTGATCTCCAACTGGGTGGCCAACACCGTGGCCGAGTACGCGTTATACGCGTTCACTTTTCCTTCCTGCAGGTGTCTGACCAGATGCTCTTTCAAACGGTCGGTGAAAATGGGCTGCATGCTGCTGTTGGCCGGGTCCGCCACGCATACTTTCGGGCCCTTTGCCGAAGAGTCGGGGCGCGCGGTCTCCTGACTCGAAGCCACGCGAGTACATGAGATGAGCGCCAGGACCCAGAGCATGCTTCGCAGATTGAACAGCAAGTACTCCTCTCAGTCTTTGTTCTGAGTCCGAAGATTATCACCGTCTTTGCGCTTGGTGTGGAAAAGACTGGCGGGCCAGGGAATCGGCCCGCCGGTGGTAAGGCTCGCGTTACTAGAGCTCCTAGAAGTGGAACTTCAAGCTGCCACCCACAGTGCGCGAAGGAGCGTACTGGATGGGAATCTCCTCGCTCTCTTTGGCGATCTGGTAGATGCTATTGGAGACATTGGTGACGTCGAATTCTGCATCAAGACGGCGGGCCTCAGCGTTCCAGAGTGTGAGTCCGGTAGCCAGGTCAGTGGTGAAATGCTGCGGCAGGCGCGCCCCGCCTTCGATGATCGTGCCGCTGCCATAACGCATGGCACTACCTCCCCAGAAATTGCGCCAGCGGTTGCGGTAAAAGATCTGCGCGGTGCCGGTGTGGGTCTGGTCGAAGGCTGGAGTAATTCGCTCGCCCGGATCCAAGGGCTCGTCCCCCGCGAATCCTCCACTGATCGGCCCGTAGAAGTATGTCTTGGAGGCGGCGTACTGGAAGCGGCCGGTGATTCCCAGGTTCTCCAGTTGACGCATGTTCAAGACCAGCTCCAGTCCTTCCGATCGGGCGGCATGAAAGTTGATGGGCACGAAGATACGCGAGATGCTGATCTCGTGGTTCTCGAAGCTGTCGCGTCCGCTATGCAGATAGGCGTTCAGCTCGAGGCTGATGCGGGGATGTAATTCCTGAGACCATCCCGCCTCCACGTAATTCTGCCGATAGGGCCGGACGTTGCCCACGCGCTGGTCGGGATCAACGGCATTGTGGCCGATAAAACTCGCGAGCAGCGAGTACTCGATGGGTGGTGGCGAGAAGTATTGGTTATAGGCAGCATGCAGCACCGACTTGGTCTTGCGGAAGTGATAAGCAAACCCAATGCGAGGACTGACCTGACCGTCGGCATTCACCAGGTCGAAATAGTCATAGCGGAATCCGAGATCGACGGTGAAATCGCGAAACAGTGGGAAATGGTCCTGAACGTAGAAGCTGGCCTCGCCGCCGAGCAGGCCGCCGGAGAACGAAGGGAAGACATCGGGGTCGCCACGGCTATCAAAGAAGAAACTTTCATTCTCCCGCAGACGGGTGAGGTCAACCCCTGCCTTAAACAGGTGTCCATGCCAGTAGTGCGAGAGGTCGCTCTTGATTCCCAGCGTCAGCGGGGAACGCGAGGCGGTGGAGAGCGGAGTGATGGGATCGGTCGTGGGCAGCACGCGATCGGAGCCGACCCGTTCGTAAATCGACGTGGACAACACGGTTTCCGGCGAGAAGGTGTGCAACCAGGTAAGTATCGCCGTCTGCTGCCGCAGGTGGCGTTGCGCATCGCGGCCTACGTCCTGATCGTCAGAAATGTTCGGCTGTTGGAAGTTGTCGCCCCCACCCATCAGCAGGAGTTTGAGGTTGTCCTGCGCGCTAGCCTGCCAGTCGAACTGCATGGCCGCCCGGCCACCTTTGCCGAAATCGTAGAGTTCCTTGGGCTCCGGTGGTTCGAGAAAGCGGCCGGAGGTGAATCCGTCCACAAAGAAGTAGTAGCCGAGCTTGCCTTTCTTCCCGCCGTAGTCGGCATTGAGATCAAAATTGTCCAGTGTCGCCCCGCGAAAATTGATGTCACCGTGTCCACCCAGGTCGGCCCCGGAGCGGGTCGTGATATCAAGGACTCCTCCGAAGCGATTGCCGTATTCGGGGGTGAAACCGCCGGTCATCAGGTCAACAGTTTCAAAAATCTGCGGGCTGACACCGGGGCTGAACTGGGGTTGGGTGTTCTCCAGGAACGAGACCCCATTGATGAACTCGTGCAGCGAGAACTCCGTGCCCCGCACCGCGAGGAAATCGTCATGGCTGTCGCTGGCGCCGGGCATAAGGTTGTTGACCAGGCCGTTGGTGGTCTCGGTGAGCGGTTCGGGCAGGGCGTCCAGGTCTCGTCGTGCGAAAGTGTAGGAGCTGCCGGTCTTCTCAGGATCCACCGTCAGGTACTCGCTCTTGACCTCAACCGTTTGTTTTGTCGCTTCTTTCGGTTGCATCTCTACGTCGAGGGTGACGGGCTGGCGGGCACGCAGGATGAAATCGTAGCTGGACGGGTAGAAGCCCGATGCTTCCGTCTTTAGCATGTAGGCGCCGGCTTCGACGGCGGCAAAGCGGAATTTCCCGTTAGCGTCGGTGGTGGTTTGCTGGGCAATCGTGCCCTCCGCCCGTTGCAACACCACTGCACCGCCGGCAACGGCGTTTCCGGCGATGCCCCGGACGGTACCATCTACGGCCGTCTGGGCTATTGCGGTGGAAGCTACGGCAAGTACGAACAGAAAGGTGACGAGACGTTTTTGCATGTTGATGGCCTTTGGCCCGGGAGGAGGAGCAGGGCGTAATTCGAACCTAGTAGTAGTAATGCTAGAGCCCCAATTACTACCATAGCTAGTAATTGCTGCATCAGGCCGGCCGGCGCGCGACAGCGATTCGTGGAATGGCCTGTAAGTCGTTCGCGATACGGAAATTGGCCCAGCTTTTGAGCAGCCGCTTCACCCCCTCGGCAATGGTTCCGCTGATCTCCATTACCAGCCAGCCGCCGGGTTTGAGGGCGGCTTGCGCCTGCGGGACAAGGTGTTCAATGACTTCCAGCCCGGTGGGGCCGGCAAAGACCGCATTTCGGGGCTCGAACTTGCGAACTTCAAGTTGCACCTGATCGGCCTCGGACTCACCTACGTAGGGCGGGTTGGAGACGACGAAGTCAAAGTACGCAAGTGGGAGGCCTTGTAACAGGTCGGTCTCTTGAAACTGAACGCGATTCTCCAGCTGGTGGCGGGCCGCGTTGGCACGGGCGATCTCAAGAGCCTGACGAGAGATGTCCGTGGCGTGAATTTCTGCCTGGGGCAATTCCTTGGCCAGCGCGAGCGCAATGCAACCCGATCCCGTGCCGACATCCACGATGCGCAACTCCGCGCCGGCCGAGGACGCCCGGCCTCCATTGTGGAGCAGATCTAATACGGTTTCGATCACGTGCTCGGTTTCGGGGCGAGGAATGAGCACTGCCGGCGAGACGAGAAAGTCCATGCCCCAGAATTCCTGATGTCCGGTGATGTATTGAGCGGGAACTCCCCGTGCGCGTTGGGCAAGGGCCTCTTGGTAGCGGGTTTGTTCTTCAGGGTTCAGATCACGTTCGGGGTGTGCATAGAGATAGGCTCGGTCACAGCTTAGGGTGAACATCAGCAGCGTCTCAGCGTTCAGGCGGGGTGAGCCAACACCAGCGGCAGTGAGGTGGTCGATGGCCGATTTGAGCACGTCTTTGAGGAGCACGACCTACAGATTCTAAACGCGGAGGACGCCGAGAAGCACCGCAGGGAACGCGGAGGAAGTCGATCTTCTCTGCCCACTCTGCATATCCTCAGCGATCTCTGCGATCCAAGGTTTGTCTAAAGGACGGCAGTCTCCTCGATCATTCGGCCTTCTGCAAAGCGTGACAGGTTCAGCAGCGACGCGTCCACGAGATCGGTCTTTCCGGTCAGAAGCAGGTCCGACAGAATCTTGCCCGTGGCTGGCGCGTGCATGACGCCATGTCCGCTGAAGCCGTTGGCGAGAAAGAATCCGGGAACGCCCGGCACTTCCCCGAGGATCGGGTGGTGGTCTGGAGTCATTTCGTAGAGACCTGCCCAGGCCCGCTTGGGATTGACGGCGAGATTTTCAAAGATTGGTACCCGGTCTGCCGCCCGCATCAGAATTTTTTCGATGAATGTGGACTCGAAGTCAGTCTTGAACCCTGGCGTTTCCTCGGGATCATTCCAGGCCAGCAGGAACCCCAGGCTCTCCGGCCGGAAGTGGAAGCCATTGGACATATCAATGATCATGGGCGCGGTATGGGGAAACTGGTCGAAGGGTTCGGTGGGAACCAGCATGCGGCGCAGCGGTTCGACGGGCAGGTCCACACCTGCCATCTCGGCCACCCCGGCCGCCCATGGACCTGCGGCGTTCACCACTTTGCGAGTGGACACGGGCCCCTTTGAGGTTTCAACACCCGAGATCCCCCGGGCGTCCCGCTGAATCGCGGTTACTGGAGTGTTCTTCCACAATTTCGCCCCATGATCAGCGGCCCAGGACATGAAGCCGTTCATGGCGCTGTAGGGATCGACGAAACCATCCGTCGAGCAAAAGCTGCCGCCCAGGATGTCGTCCGAGCGCAGTTGTGGGAACATGCCACGAATCTCATCGGCGGACACCATGCGGACGTTCTTCAGCCCCATAGCGATCTGCTCTTGCTGGTTGGTTCGCAGATACGCGAGGTGCTTGTCCTGTGTGGCACAGAACAAATAGCCCTGCGGCCGATAGCCCGCAGGATAGCCCAGCCTCTCATCGAAACTGGCGTAGAACGGAATGGAGTACAGCGACATCTGGATGTTCACCGGAGTGGAGAACTGGGCCCGCACTCCGCCCATGCTCTTGCCGGTGGAACCCTTGCCCTGGGCGGTTTCGCGCTCGATCACCAGAACGTCTTTACATCCGGCAGCGGTCAGGTGATAGGCGATGCTGGAGCCTACGATGCCTCCGCCGATGATGACGACTTCGGCTGTCTGCATAGAAACCGAATTGTATTGCAAGACGGCCTGTACCCGCTGTGCTCTGCTACAGAGAAGAAGCCAACTGAAATCCTCTGTGAACTCTTTGTCCTGTGTGTTGAAGAGTTAAGAGGTTCCTTTCGTGCCTTGAACCCTGCTCTGCGCCCGCCTAAACTTGGAAGAGATGCACGTGCACGCAGGCCAATCCGACCGGGGAAAGACCTCAAAGGTCTTGAAGTTTTCCCTTGGCGTGACCCTGGCCTACATCGTGCTCCTGGTATATGCCGGTATCCGCGCTCATTCCCTGGCGCTACTGTCGGAAGCCGGTCACAACCTCACCGATCTGCTGGCTTTGCTGCTCTCGCTGGTGGCGGTGTATCTGCAGTCCCGCCCTCCCAGCGCCACCAAGACTTACGGCTGGCATCGCGCCGGGGTCCTGGCCGCGTTGGTGAATGCGGGTTCCCTGGTCGTGGTCTCGGTCCTCATCCTGTACGAGGCATTCCGCCGCCTGCGGAATCCAGAGCCAGTGCACGCCGGCATGATGATCTGGGTGGCGGCGGCGGGCGTGGTGATGAACGGGGTCATCGCGCTGCTCCTCTACGGCTCCAAGCGCGACGTAAACATTCGGAGCGCCTTCCTGCACGAGATTGGAGACACGGTCTCGACGGCCGCGGTCATCGTTGGCGGGTGGGCGATCCTAGCGACGGGCCAATACTGGATCGATGCAGCGCTCTCGTTCGGGATCGGGGTGCTGATCCTGTGGTCAGGCTTTGGCATCATTGACGAGACTTTGAACATCCTGCTCGAAGGCACGCCGCGCGGGGTCAAGCTGGAGCGGGTAGAAGCCTCGATACGGAAGGTCGAGGGGGTCAACGATGTGCACGATCTGCACGTGTGGAGCATCGGATCGGAGACCCCCGCTCTCTCCTGTCACATTTCAATTGCCGATATTCCGCCCTCGGTCAGCGAGCGCATTCTTCGCGACGTGAAAGAAACGTTGCATGAGAATTTCCGCATCGACCACACCACAATTCAGTTTGAGCATGCGGTTTGCGAAGTGGCGCACGGTTGCGTGATTCCGGTGAGCGAGGAAGAGCACCACGGGCACTGAACCAGCATTCAGCATTTAGCACTTAGCATTTGGCCATGCGTGGCCATCACTGGAAGCGGCAAGGACCTTGTGGCACTAAATGCCAAGTGCCAAATGCTAAGTGCCAAATGCTAAGTGCTATTTTCACTGCTTCAGGTAAATTTCCTCGACCCTCTCGAGCGCATCCGCTTCGTCGGGTAACTTGTCCGGCCGCAGGCGTACGATGCGGGGAAATCTTAGGGCGTAGCCGCTCTCATGACGGTCCGACCGCATCATGTTGTTGAAGGCCACTTCCAGCACGATCTTCGGCTCGACCATCAGCCGAAAGCCCTGGTCATCGACAACATGCTCCAGAAACCATTTGGTCATCTCCGAGATTTCTGAGTCGGTGAGGCCCGAGTACGCTTTGCCGATATTCACCAGGCGCTCGCCATCCCACACCGCAAATGTGTAATCGCTGAGGACACCGATGCGTTTGCCGTGTCCATACTCGACGGCAGTCACAACCACGTCCAGGGTCGCCAACTCACGCTTGAGTTTGAGCCATGACTTACCGCGTCGCCCGGGTGTGTAAACGGACTCGGGATCTTTGATCATTAGGCCTTCGTTGCCGCGAGCTTGCGCGGCTTCGAAAAGTTGATCCAGTTCTTCCGGCGAAGATGCTTGTGACACCGGCGATCGAATCACCTGAGCGCTCAGTGACGGTTCCTCCGGTTCGAATACCAGCTTCCCTTGACGGAGGCCGGGCGTCCTCGCCCGGCGCTCAGACGACCGGCCTGTCAGCAGCCCGTCCAGAATCTTCGCCCGCTCACTGAGCGGACGATCAATCAGCAATTCGCCACCGGCGTAGAGCACATCGAACACCAGATATGCGACCGGGACCTGCCGCATGAGTTGATCGCTGACTTTCTTTCGCCCCAGACGCTGCTGAAGCGCACTAAACGGCAGCGCCCGACCTGACTCGCCCGACTCTGTCGCCAAATAGCTCCAGGCCACAACCTCACCGTCCAGAATTGCATCCTGCGGCAAACCTGCGAGCGCGTCAGGAAGCTCGGGGAATGACTCCGTAATTTCATCGCGGGTACGCGAGAAGATCCGCACTTCGTCGCCCGAGACATGCGCCTGGGCCCGAATGCCGTCGTACTTGTCTTCCACCAAAGCATTGTCGAAATAGCTGAGTGCCTGCTCAGCGGACGCCGCCGGGCTGGCAAGCATAAAACCCAGCGGGTGGAAGAGACGCATCTTCGCCTGGCCTAGCTTGCCGTCAGCGGCCAACCGCAAGGTCTCCCCGATGTCCCCGAGCAACATGTTGGCGCGCTGCACTTCGGGTAATGTCGTGCCATATGCCTTGGCGATGGCTTCTTCGACCAGGCTCTCCTTAAGTCCAATCCGAAGGTCGCCAGTCATGATCTTGATGATGTATTTGGCCTCAAGCGGTGTCGCTTGGGAGAGCAGGTCTCGTACTCCGGCGCCTTTGACTGCGGGGCCGCGAGCCGCAGCAATCTTGCGAAATGCGGCTTGCACAGCGAGCACGCTTGGACGGGCGAGGTCGCCCGTCCCCACACGATCTGGAAGCTCAGCCGCTACCGCGCCGAGATCGCCCAGCCTGCGGTAGGCTGCGGTCAGTTCCTGGTCAGTTCTTCCCGAGAGTTCCTGAACCAACCGCCACAGCAGGGCACCGCCCACCTGCAGGGTGGTCTCCTCCCACACCGGAAAAGGCCTACCTGACAGAAAGACTGCCGAGACTGCAGCCTCGGCGGGCGCGGTTGACTTGAAATACTCCGCGACGATTGCCACCTTTTCCAGCTTCTTGGTGGTGGCGGCAGTGCGTTCGCAGGTCTCGGCTAGGTTTTGCATAGTCAGTTCTTGTGTGGAGACGGGTGCTCGGTCCGCCCGGGTGGAGCAAAACTCGGCGGAATCCCTCTAAACCCCAATCAACCAACCGCTTACAGTCGTTCGCAGTCCATCTTAAATGAACCCCGGCTGTGGTACCCTACAGGTGGTTCGTAGTCCTCTGAAGAATCATCCAATCACTATGCGGTTCTGGCGAACATTGTGGCGTTTCCTGACGGCCGTGCAGCTCTTGCCTGCCCTGGAAGGCGGGGAGGAGACCCTGGTCGGCGGACAAGCGGTACTCGAGGGCGTAATGATGCGGAGCCCGCACGCGTGGGGAATTGCCTGTCGTAAGCCGTCAGGGGAGGTCGAAACCCACAGTGAGCCACTGGAACGTCTTTCCGAGAAGCACAAATGGATGGGCTGGCCCGTGGTTCGGGGTGTCATTACCCTTGGCCATGCGATGACGCTGGGTTTTCGTGCGCTCAAGTTCTCCGCCAACGTTGCCCTGGAGGAGCTGCAGCCCGAACCCGACCCAGGCGGGCCGAAAAAGAAGAAGCTGGAAATCAGTGGCTGGATCGCGACCGTCAACATTATGTTTTCGTTGGGCTTCTTCATTTTCATGTACAAGTACCTGCCGCTGCTGGCGGCGACCGAGTTGAAGAAGGTCGATCCGGACCTGGGCGGGCAGATCATGTTCAACCTGGTGGACGGTGTCATTCGGCTGGCGCTGTTCCTGCTGTTTATCTGGGCTACCTCGTTGTGGCCGGACATTCGCCGCGTCTACCAGTATCACGGGGCCGAACACAAGACGGTTTTCGCGTTTGAAAACGGCGATCCGCTCGAAACCGCGGCAGTGCAGAAGTATTCGACCTACCACCCGCGCTGTGGCACTAGCTTCCTGATGACGGTGATGATCATCTCGATCCTGATTTACATGCTGTTTCCGGTGACCACGTTTTGGGCCCGGTTCGCGTTGCGGATTGCGTTGCTGCCGGTAATCACGGGATTGTCGTACGAGATCATCCGTTTTGCTGCCAAACATCGCGGTTCTCTGTTTGCGTTGATGACCGCTCCCGGGCTTTGGCTGCAGCGGATCACCACCCAGCCTCCCTCTGATGATCAGGCACAATGCGCGATCATCGCGTTGGATGAGGCCATGTCGCTGGAGAAGCAGCGCGGCGGCGAATTGGTGATTGCGTAGGGGGGAACCCGTCGTTGGTCGTTCGTCGTTGGTCGTTGGCCCTTCATCCCACGGCAAGAAGGATTCCCACAAGCGCCGGTTGGCAGCTGTTCATTCGTCACTGGCCGACGAACTACCGTTGGTTAGCGTGGTGACGGAGGTGGCTCATGCCGTCATCGTTCAAGGAACTACGGGTTTGGCAGGAAGCAATGCAGTTAGCAGTTCAGGTCTATCGGGGTACCGAGACATTTCCGAAACATGAAGTCTACGGCATCACACAGCAAATGCGCCGCGCGGGAGTTTCAATAGCTAGCAATATTGCTGAAGGTAAGGGGCACAGATCGGATCGCGAGTTTACACATTTTCTGTTTCACGCTCGCGGTTCACTGCTGGAATTGCAAACCCAGCTCTTGATCGCAAGGGAATTACAATACTTGTCCCGGAGACCGCGCGCAGAGTCTCCTGGAATCAGCTGACGGAGTGGGCCGTGCGCTTAGCGGATTGATTAACTCTTTGACTAAGACCGCAGCCTAAAAGGCGAAGGGCCAACGACGTACGACGAACGACCAACGACGATGTTTGAACGACTTGACCAAATCGAAGCCCGCTACGAAGAGCTGACGCATGCACTCGCCTCACCGGAGACGATCAATGACTCGGCGAAATACCAGAAGACCGCCAAGGCGCACAGCGAAATAACGCCCATCGTCGAGAGATACCGGGAATACAAGGACCTGACGCGGGGCATCGCCGAAAGCAAGGCCATGCTGGCCGACGAAAAAGATCCTGAAATGCGGGCCTACGCCCAGGAAGAGCTGGACAAACTGCAAGCGCGAGTCGCCGCCGTGGAAGAGGAGCTGAAGGTCCTGTTGCTTCCCAAAGACCCGAACGACGAAAAGGACATCATTCTGGAAATTCGTGCTGGCACCGGTGGCGACGAAGCCACCCTTTTCGCGGCGGAACTGTTTCGCATGTACACCCGTTACGCCGAGACCCAGGGTTGGAAGGTGGAGGTGCTCTCCACATCTGACTCCGCTGTGGGTGGACTGAAGGAAGTCATTGCCATGATTCAGGGGCAGCGGGTTTACTCGCGTCTGAAATACGAAAGCGGCGTGCACCGCGTGCAGCGCGTGCCGGCTACGGAGCAACAAGGACGCGTCCACACCTCGGCCGTGACGGTGGCCGTGCTGCCGGAAGCGGAAGACGTGGATGTCAAGATTGAAGCCAAGGACTTGCGGGTCGATACCTTCTGTTCGTCAGGCCCTGGCGGACAGTCGGTGAATACGACGTATTCCGCCGTCCGCATCACGCATATTCCTACCAACACCGTGGTCAGCTGCCAGGACGAGAAGTCACAGATCAAGAACCGCGACAAAGCCATGCGCGTGCTGCGCTCCCGTTTGTACGAGATGGAGATGCAGAAGCAGCAAGAGGCCCTGGCCAAAGAACGCAAACAGATGGTCGGCTCCGGCGACCGCAGCGAGAAGATTCGCACCTACAACTTTCCTCAAAACCGCGTGACCGACCATCGCATCGGCCTGACGATCCATCAACTGGAGCAGGTCATGGATGGCAAGCTCCAACCGCTGGTCGAAGCGCTGGTGACCCACTACCAGGCGGAAAAGCTGAAGCAGGAAACGGCTACTGCCGTTCAATAGGCTAGGTTCCCGCCCAACCCAAATCGGGCTTGAATGGACAACCGGCCTTCTCATATTCCCTTTTGCTGCCTCTACCCTGACATTTCGTCCAAACCCGCTACAGTGTGGGGTGGCGCTGATTAACCCCGTTGTTGGCAAACAAACAGCGCAAGCTTGTGCTAACGCACGATTATGCATTTGACGCATCAAGGGGGCGGAAGTGACAATTAGGGCCAGCCGTGACAGGGGAAAGAAGCGGGCCAGCCGAAAGCCAGCCCGCAATGCTACTCGGGATCGCGAGATTGCCGCGCTTCATCGCTCAGTAGATCAGCGGAGACAAGAACTGAGCGGACTGCTGAGGCGGCTTGAGAAAGGGATGTTGTCTTTGCTGCCGGATTCTGGAGTGCTGCAATGATTGCCAGCAGCGCGTGGCAGACAGTGGCGAGAATCCGCCACACATCCTCTTTGAACTGGAGTAGTATTTTCTCGGTGTCGCTTTTCACGGAGCGGCTCCTTTCCAGAGGCGCGGAGGAGATGGGAGTTGAACCCACAAAACTCGGTCAGGAGTTTGGCGGCTTTTAAGGCCGCTGAGCCTAGCGGTTTGCTCATCTCCTCCGCCATTCGTGCGCGGCATAGTAGCAATACTGTCAAGTGTGGAAATGGAAATGATCCACAGGCAAACGTGGAAAACCGCGTGAATGATTGAGCCGATGCGGGTTACACCCGCAGATTCTCAGGCGACGCGCGGCCACTTTTTACCACTTTCAACGACTTAGAGAAATCGTGCCATGGCGAAGAAATCGCTCAAAGTAGATCGCGCAAAATTCGAGGGGATCGTGCAGAGCCTGCTTCAGTCGAAGCCCATGAAGCGGGAGAACGTGAAGGTCTCGAAGAAGAAGCCGGAGAAGTTATTCCCACCACAGAAATCGTGATATAAGACTTACTTCCCGCTTTCGATTGCAATGGATAGAAGCCAAGTCATCACCATTGTGGTCACAGCAGCCGTAACGGCTGCAATCACTGTGGTGGTCACCGCGTTAACTGGATGGTTTGTAAGACTTACCCAGGCGCTCCCGCGCAACGATAAAGCGGTGAGGCTGGCCAAGAGAATATTCAACAGAGTTAACATCTTGATAGTTGTGAGTGCGCTGTTTTTAGGGTTGGGCATTTATGATCTCCGCCACCATTTATATGAAACCGGACCAATAACCCGATTCACAGTGGTGCATTTGTTTGTTGCAGCGATTAGCGTGTTTCTTTGGTTCCTTTCGCTTGTCATAGCCATTACCGCCGCAGTGGAGAGTTATCGAGCCCGAAGAAATTAATTCCGTGGCAAAAGTTAATCAGTCTCCCTTAATGACAGCGTCCACTGTTTCCCTGCGAAGTTGTCTCATCACCTTCCGAGATCGAAACCAATCGCGTGTTGCCATGATCGCGAAGTACACGGATGCCACCGCTGATACAAGCATTGCAGAGAAAAATCGGCCCTGAAGTGGCTCCCCAAGAGACACTGTCCAATAGGGAATCGCTACTGCAATGAAAGCACCAAATGCGATACCAAAAAAAACTAGATTTACAGATTGATAACCGGAAACCATCGTGTCTAGCTCTTGTTCAAGTACCGGATACATCTGAAGACTCCTTTTCCGGTACCTGATGACGGTTAAGTCGCTGGTTTGATAAACAGGCTCGCCTTGCGGAGCTGTTCCCATTTAGTAGTATTCCGGAAAGCTTGGAATGAGCACGCGAGTGTTCAAAAACTTTGAATTCCCGCAAGTTTGACAAACTACGGCTACACTGGGCAGTTCTGGGCCATGTCCCTTGACTGTCGCGCTCTGGTAGTGCTCGCTGAACCAATAAAAACCCTTTTGAACCGCCCAGTTCTGACTAGTGCATACCTCGCACCGAAACCCCGTTGGCGCTAAGCGTCGAAGTGCAGCAATAACTTCCTGCTGCAGATCCTCCCTGATTTTTTCCATTCGCACACCTCTGCCATACGCTGCAAGCGTTGACTTGTGTGCGGGCCGCTGCCATACTCTAAGTGTCAGCAAAGAGTTCGGCGGCGACCCGCCGTAGCCCAATCCGCAAGATTGGGTTTATTTTTGTCTGCGGATGAACGGCATGAAAGCGTTCTCCTCGACTAGCTGAGCATACGGCAAATTTCCCGCCAATGCCATCCGGCGCACCGTCATCCCAAACAGATCGGGCGCTTTCCGATTGTTGAACCGGAAGGAGAACTCGTTCAAGTAGCGTTGCAGGTGCTTTAAGGAGACTTTGTGGAAGGCTCCGGTGAGGCCGCGCTTGAAGAGTGAGAACGCGGATTCGACGGTGTTGGTGTGCACGTTGCCGCGCACGTAGATTTTGTCTCTGTGCCGGATGGTTTCGTGCTTCGTGCCCTTGATGCCAGCGGAGATGAAGGCTGGAATGTAGGCGGGCCATTCGTCAGTCATCACCTGTTTCACATCGGGGGAAACGTGTTGCTTGATTTGCTCTCCGAGGTTCTCCGCTGTCGCACTCTCAATGTGGATAAGGCGCAGATCGCCACGGCGCTCACGAATTCCCATGACCACTTCTTTATTCAGGAGCTTCCGTTTGCTGCCTCGTTGCTTGCCGCCGATATAGGTCTCATCCAGTTCGACTACGCCTGTCAGCTTGGGCGGGTTGGCTTCTACCATGGCCTTACGGATGCGGTGTGCCAGATACCACGCGGTGCGGTATTGCACACCCAAAGCGCGGCTCAGTTGCGCGGCGGAGATGCCCTTCTTCGATTCGGTAATCAGGGCAATGGCGAGGAACCACTTCTCTAGCGGCAGGTGGGTGTCATGGAAGATGGTGCCCGTGGTGGCGGTGAACTGGAAGCGGCACTCGTTGCACTGCAGAAGATGGCGGTCGGGGCCGACCTTGCCGGTTTTCTTGTTGCGTCTCCCCTTGGCGACGAGCGCAGTTATCCGCGAGGATTCACAGGATACACACTTGACTCCGCCAGGCCAGCGCATATGCTCTAGAAAGGCAAGACATTTTGCGGTGGTGTTGAGTTCTTTGTAGATGTCTAAGAGGTTCATGGTTCCCATCTCCAGCGGACAGGAACATCATGGCAGAAATGGGCTGCTGTGTCAAGTGCATAATCATCTGCTAACGCCTTCCGTGAGAAGGCCGGTCGGAGTCAAGTGGGTTCTACTTGGTTTTTGTTGGTCACTGGTTTTTCTCCCGCCGAGTCGCTACCACTGTCGCCACCCTTCCATCCGCACTCTCGATGAGCGATTTGGTTCGCTCGGTGCCAGTTGGGTGTTCTCGTTTCAGCCGGTGCTGTTAATCGACCTCTCTTCCATCTCCAGGATGGAAGTGGGCCAGGCGTTTAACGCAGTCACCGGAACTCGGCGCTTGGGCTTTGGCATTTCCTTCCTAAGAATGTTTTGACTTTATGCTGCCGCCGGCGTCGCTCTCTGGTTGCTGTTGCGCAACGGCTCGT
This sequence comes from Terriglobia bacterium, assembly GCA_020073105.1. GTDB lineage: Bacteria > Acidobacteriota > Terriglobia > Terriglobales > Acidobacteriaceae > JAIQFW01. Next base: position 21,928 of record JAIQFW010000006.1, on the reverse strand, counting down.
ACACTTCTCCGCTTACCCATAACCGATGCAGCAACATTAACTACAACTACCGGCAAGGTTTCAAGTGGCTGAAACTGAAAAGCTGCCCCCGCAAAGAAGCACCTTCACAATCGAAGTAAGACCCTTCAGTTAGTCGGTGCCCGCCGTGCTTGCCACCGGCTCGGACACCTTGAGGTTCAAGTCGGGGCGAAGAGCCTTCGGGTCGGGACGCTTCGGAGCTTCTTTCGCCAGACCCTTCGGCAGGCCGAAGGCGTAAACGTTGCCGTCCTCGCTGCCGACATAGACCAGTCCATTCACCACTACGGGCGAGGAGTCCACACTGTCACCGGCGCGGTAGCTCCCCAGTTTGGTGCCGGTGCTGGCGTCCAGCGCGTACACCTTGTGGTCCACCGAGCCGACATACACAACCCCGTTCGCCACCGCGGGCGAGGATTCCACGTCATAGCCAGTCGTGTACTTCCATAGCAGGGCACCGGTGCTGGCGTTCAGCGCGTACACGTTGTCGTCGTACGAGCCGACATACACAACCCCATTCGCCACGGCGGGCGAGGAAACCACCCAGCCGTCGGTGGGGTAGCTCCACAGCTTGGCGCCGGTGCTGGCGTCCAGTGCGTACACGTTGCCGTCGTCTGAGCCGACATACACAACCCCATTCGCCACGGCGGGCGAGGACTCCACATAGTAGCCCGTGGGGTAACTCCACAGCATGGCGCCGGTGCGGGCGTCCAGCGCATATATGTTGTCGTCCCAAGAGCTGACGTAAACGACCCCATTCGCCACCGCGGGCGAGGACCCCGTCATGCCGTCGATTTGGTCGCCGGTTTTGTAGCTCCACAGCTTGGCGCCGGTGGTGGCGTCCAGCGCGTACACGTTGGCGTCGTCTGGGCCGACATAAACCACCCCATTCGCCACCGCGGGTGAGGACCACACACCGTGGCCGGTGGCGTAGCTCCAAAGCTTGGCGCCGGTGCGGGCGTTCAGCGCGCAGACGTTGGGGGGGTCGTACGAGCCGACATACAGCACCCCATTCGCCACTGCGGGCGAGGAAAACATGAGGTAGCCGGCTTCGTAACTCCACACCTTAGCGCCAGTGTTCGCGTCCAATGCGTAGACATTGCCGTCCTCCGAACCGATATAAACCACCCCATTCACCACGGCGGGCGAGGAAAATACCCCCGCGCCGGTGCGGTAGTTCCCCTTAAGGCGGAGGCTGCCAACATTGTCGACGTTCAGCACATTTTCATACGGGTTTTCGCGGTGCATGTCTTTGGTGAGAAACTCGGTCCAGTTGGCGTGAACCTGGAATATCTCTTGCTTGACCAGATGTCCCGAACGCTCGACCGCGGTAACCCAGTGATTGCCCGGCACGGCGGACTTTGGAGCCTGGATCGCGATCTGGGTGAAGGCTCCTGCTGCGTCGGCTACTGCTAAAGCCTGATCTTGGCTGTCGAAGTAAATGTCGATTTGCGCGTAGGGTGCGAAGCCGCTGCCCGAGACCTGCAGGTTGGTGGTGGGCGGCCCGTCCTTGGGCGACAGCGAGACCGCAGGTTGGCCGAAGCAGAATCCTGCGAATAGTAAAAGAGCGATGCCGACCAGACTGGTTTGCTTATTTGTCCGAGTCCGGTGTTGTACGTTGCTCGCCATAATTGCCTCCTGCTCACCGCGAACATTCGTTCTATGATTTCGGGTTGGGTTTTTCGGCGGCCCGAAGAGCGATGACAACTGCACTACTCGGGTCGGGGAAAAGCCCGATTCGTTCCGAGTCGAGATTTGAACCAGGCCCGCATGCGAATAAGGAACGACTCGGAGCGTCGCAGCCAAGTTACCGTCTTTGACTACGCCCCGCGATGGCCGGCATCACAGTTCAGTGTGATGGGAGGGCAGAGTCCGGTCTGGGATTCCCTGGACGGGTTGGACAGTTGGCGAAAAATCCGATTACACTCAAAATCCCCTCTTCCGGGATCAACAGCAGGGATTCCTCGACTCCATCCTGCCTGCCGCTACGCGGATGCCAGGATTCCACCCGGAATGACAAACTGAGAGTGCCGCTGGCGACTGAAACGAAAAAGCCTCCCGCTTGCGCGGGAGGCTTTTCTGGGGGAGGGCGCCGGGCAAAGGACCCGTCGCCGTTACAAAACCTATTGCTGGGGGGCAGCCGGAGTCGTAGACGCCGTCAACTGCTCCAGATCGTTCTTCAGCAGACTGATTTCCACCCGTCCGCCGCTGGTGCGCTTGGCAGCCTTGGCCTGTTCATCCGCCGTCGGCGCGTTACCCATACCCACAACATAAATGCGGTACACGGGAATCTCGTGGTTCAGCACCAGGTAGCGGACCACCGAATCGGCCATCTTCTGCGAGGCAGCAATCGCGGCTTGGCCATGCCCGGAAGAGAAGCCCTGCACTTCGATGATGTACCCGCGCTGGTTCTTCAACGGGGTCGCGAGCTCATCGAGCGCGGCCTTGGCGTTCTTGCTCAGCGCGCTCTGACCAGCGCGGAAACGGATCTCCGTCTGGTTGGTTGCCTTGTACTGGTCGATGTTGCCGACCACGGTCTCGACTGTGGTGAGGCGCGTGTTGGCCTGGGTCGCGGTCTGCTGCGCGGCCTGTGCCTTGTTGCCGGCCTCGATGGCATGCTGGTCGGCCTCGTTGGCCTTGGCGGAAGCCAGCTGAATGCCTTGCTGGGCGCGCGCATCGACGTCCTTAATCATCTTGCTGTTCGCCGCGGTGAGCTCATCCAGTTCGTTGAGCCGGTCACGGATCGGCCCGGTCTGCCGCTGCACGTATTTCTTGCGGGCAAACGGATTCACCCGTCCCCAGAAACCCTCGCGGGCCGGCGGTTGCAACGGTTTGCCGGTCGCGCTGTCTGCGGTCGCTGCGGGAGCCGCCGTGGTCTGTGATGAACTAGCGGTAGTTTGGTCCTGAGAAGTTGCGCTCGTCTGTGCGAACGTTGGCAGCGCCAGTACGAGGGCCACAAGCAATGCTATAAATCCACGATTCTTCATTTCCACTTCCTCCGGGTGAGGGAGCATCCTGGGGGCTCCACTCCAGCACGCCTGACGGGCGTGTATCGTTTTGATTCAGTCTGTATCAATCAACCAGGGTCAAAATCTGCTATCGGAATGCGGGTTTTCCCGGCATCCATCTTCTTGTATAACAGGTGAGATGCCAAACTGCCGCACAGCTAAGTCCTTGCCAAACAATAACATTGTAGTCTGTCATGGGGGAGAGCGGGAGTAATTTTGGTAATTGCCGGTATAAAAAGTGCGCGGAATTGAACCCAGAATGCCTGGAGCCAGAATGTCCCAAACGGGATCGATTGTCTGCCGATTTACGCTGTGCCTGCTGCTGGCGAGCGTGAGCCTGCCCGGTGCTGTAGGCCAAAACAAGAGCGCACCGGAGCGTGCGTTCTTCTCGGACCGCATTTCTGCCGATCACCTGCAACAGTACGCCGATTTGGCCGTGCAGTGGACGCAGGAATACTTCCGGATCGATACCACGAATCCGCCCGGCAATAAGGCCCGGGCGGCCGCTTTCTTCAAGAAGATCCTTGATGATGAAGGCATCGAGAACCGGGTCTTCGAATACACCCCGGGACGCGCGGACTTGTGGGCGCGGGTCCCGCACACGGTGGAACCGGCGCGGCGGCCCATCGTCCTGCTGAACCACATGGATGTGGTAACCAGTGACCCCAGCCACTGGAAGGTGCCACCCTTCAGCGGCGAAATCGTGGACGGAGCGATTTACGGCCGCGGGGCGCAGGACATGAAAGACGAAGGTATCGCCCAGTTGCTGGTCATGGTGATGTTGCGGCGAGAGAAAGTGCCCCTCGACCGCGATGTGATTCTCCTGGCGGTGAGCGACGAGGAAGTGAACAGCACGGGCACAGAGTGGTTTATTGCCCATCAGCGTGACCTGTTGGGGAATGCCGAGTTCCTGATCAACGAAGGTGGAGAGAACATCCGCGCAGCGGACGGCCACCTGAAGTATGTGGGCGTGGATGTGGGCGAAAAGAGCGCGCTCTGGCTGCACATGGTGGCGCATGGCAAGCCGGGACATGGCTCGCGCCCGATTGCGGACTCAGCTCCAAACCGGCTGATCGCAGCGCTGAATCGTATCCGCGCCTACCATCCACCTATCAAGCTGCTCCCGATTGCGGAAGAATTTCTGCGCGGAATGGCTCCCTATGAGACGCCCGCGCGGGCCCGGTATTTCCGCAACCCGCGCTCCGCCATCTGGGACAAGAACTTCCAACGCGAGGCCGAGCGCGATGAAACCTTGAATTACCTTCTGCACAACACCATTTCCATTACGATGCTGGGCGGCTCGCCGCAGACCAACGTCATCCCTGAAGAAGCCTGGGCCAATCTCGATGTGCGGCTGTTGCCGGGGGAGGACCCGAAACAGTTCCTGGAAACCCTCCGGCGGGTGGTGAATGATCCCAACGTGACGGTCGAGCCGCAAAGCTCAGACTTCCAGCCGGCGAATTTCGCTTCCACCGCCACCCTGCTGTATGCCGCCATCCGTCGTGTGTCGGCGCGCTATTTCCCCGGAGCGCCGGTGGTGCCGTTCCTGCTGAGCGGCACCGACGAAAACCAGATCTACCGGCCGCTGGGGATCCACGCTTACGGATTCAACCCTTACACCGCTACTGAGGAAGAAAACGACACGGAACACGCGAATGACGAACGCATTCGGGTGGAAGAGGTGCGGCGCGGATTTCGCGTGATATACGACGTAGTGACCGGCGTAGCTGCGAAAAAGTAGCCACAGGGGCTTGAGCGTTTGTCATGCTGAGCGAGGATTGAACTTCGCGAAGCGAAGTTCAACCGCAGTCGAAGCATCCCTGAATGTTTCAACTGAGGGTAGGGATTCCTCGCGGCTGATGCCGCTCGGAATGACAGGCCCAAGCAGGCGAGACCTTGCTAGCGCCGGCAGTACTTCTCGTACTGCTCGTAGATGTAATTATCGGTCATGCCGGCGATGTAGTCGCAAACCACGCGGGGCAGCGGTTCTTGCCCGGCCTTTTCGCGGTAGCTGGATGGCAGGCTCTCCGGTTTCGCAATCCAGAACTCGAACAATTTGCGGATGACGCGCTCTCCCTCCACCTTTTCCGAGTCAAGCGCAGGACTGTAGTAGAGGGTGCTATAGAGAAAAGCCTTGGCTTGGCGGCGTTGTTCGTCGACTTCGGCGCTGAAGCTGACCAGCCGCTCGGGACATTTGCGCACATCGTCAACGCTGCGGACACGCGCAGCCCGAATGCGCTGTTGGGTCGTGCGGATCAGGTCGCCGACAAAACGGTTCAGCATGTGGCGCAAAGCCTCGTTGAACCGGAGTTTCTCCAGGACGTTGGGCCACAGCTTCTCCGCCTCACAGTAGAAACCCTCGAATACCGGCACTCCAGCCCGAATTGCGCGCAACTCGAGCAAGTGCGCCTCGTATCCATCGTCCAAGTCCGCGGTGGTGTATGCGATTTCGTCGGCCAAGTCGATGAGCTGGGCTTCGAGCGGCGGCCGCTGCTCGAGCAGGTACTCAGCCAGCTCGGGAAATTGTTCGATGCTGTAGTCGTGGGAGTGTTTGATGATGCCTTCGCGGACTTCGTAGGTCAGGTTGAGCCCGCGAAACGCGGCGTAGCGTAACTCGAAGTCCTCCACGATGCGCAGGGCATGCAGGTTGTGATCAAAGAAACTGCCGTGCTCGCGCATGACCGCGTCCAGGGCTTTCTCGCCCGCGTGACCGAACGGTGGATGACCGACGTCGTGAACCAGAGCGAGGGCCTCCACCAAATCCACATTTAGTTCAAGCTGGGTTGCGATCGTCCGGGCGATTTGTGCGACTTCCAGGGTGTGAGTCAGGCGATTGCGGAAATGGTCGGAGTAGCGGCGGGTGAAGACCTGGGTCTTGGCTTCCAGCCGGCGAAATGCGCGGGAATGAATGACCCGGTCGCGGTCACGCTGAAAGTCGTTGCGGTAGGGATGCGGCGGCTCGGGATGGCGGCGTCCGCGGGAATATTCGACCCGCACCGCATAGTCGGCGAGCATGGTGTAAGTCTAGCATTGTTGATTTCTTGATTGATGATTGTTGATTGAGGGCGACCCGATTTTTCAATCAACAATCGAAAATCATCAATCAACAATTCGCAGAACCAGCCGGTCATTGCCTGCAGGGGACGATGGCCATACCTTTGCCCCTATTGGTTGCCGTCGGACGCGGGAGTAAACTGCCAATGCCGCAGAAGGGGTGAGTATGAATCACCTTAGTCGATGGTGCGCCGTGGCGGTGATGTGTGCCGAGGTGGCGATTGTTGTGCCTGCCCAGACATTCAGGACTTTGCTCAATTTTGAGGGCGATAATGGGGCGCATCCAATCACGTCTTTCGTCCAAGGCAGAGACGGTATGCTGTACGGGACAACCACCACTGGCGGTGCGAATGATGGTGGCACAGTCTTTAAGATCACATATTCTGGGGGTCTTACTACCCTGTACAACTTTTGCGCGCAAACTGACTGCACTGACGGCACCAATCCCAATACGAGGTTGGTTCTCGGCACGAACGGAATTTACTACGGGACAACGACAGAGGGAGGAGATCCTGCATGCAATACTCCTTTTGGCTGCGGAACACTATTCGAAATCACAGCGAAGGGTACTCTGAATACGTTGCATATTTTTGAGCCTGGCGAAGGAACCAATTCGATGGGTGGGCTGTTAGAAGCCACAGATGGGTATTTGTATGGCTCGGCAAGTGGTGGCGGGGCCGACGGCTACGGGACCATCTTCAAGTCTACTCGGGAAGGCGTGCTCACTACCCTGCTCAGTTTCGACATGACTGACGGGGCGAATCCCGGCAGCAGGCTAATTCAAGGCACCGACGGGAGCCTCTATGGTACAAGTCGAAGCGGAGGTAACGGACGGGGTGGCACAATTTATAGAATGACCGAAGCAGGTAAGTTTAAGACGCTTCACAGTTTCGACTCTAAGGACGGCGTGTCCCCAGCGGGGCTGATTCAAGCAACCGACGGGTACCTCTACGGTACGACGGCCGCGGGCGGGCCGGGCTCCTGCAACTGCGGAACAGTCTTCCGAATCAGCCCGACGGTCGGGTTAGCCACGCTGCACAGCTTTGCCGGGACCCCGAACGACGGTACTTTTCCTAACTCAGGACTCATTCAAGCCACCGACGGCAACTTCTACGGGACAACCGTCGGAGGCGGAGCCAACAACCTCGGAACGGTGTTCAAAATCACACCGGAAGGAACGCTCACGACACTGCACAGCTTCGAAACAAGCGACGGCTTGTATCCTTACGGTGGCCTGTTTCAGGCCACTAATGGAATCATCTATGGCACGACTTATTACGGCGGCGATAGTGGCCACTACGATGGCACCGTCTTCAGTCTGGACATGGGATTGGCACCGTTCGTGACGTTTGTTCGCGCCGCTGGAAGGGTTGGCCAGACCGGCGGCATTCTTGGACAAGGATTCACCGGAACTACCAGCGTCTCGCTCAACGGAACGCCAGCAAGCTTCACAGTTGTTTCCGACACGTACATACGCGCCACGGTTCCTGCTGGAGCGACGACGGGCTACGTCACTGTGACCACGCCCAGCGGCACGCTCATCAGCAACGTCCCGTTCCACGTGATCAAGTAGTGTGCTTCCGCACACTGCGAATGGCGGTGCGCTTTGGCAACGAGAGTTCGATGCCGCCGAACTCCGCGAATCGGCGGCGAATTGCTTCGGCCAGATTTTCCTTTCCAACTGAAGCCGCGGCCGGGGCAGAGCGAAGCTTTTTGGGTCTCCCTCTTACAGGGACCATTGAATCGGCGGTGCGTTGGATATTACTGGGTTTGGTAGCTGCCAGAGAACCTCGGTCGTCCCTCCTGGACTTGGTCATTCTCCCATTCTACCCAGCGCTGAGGCGCTGGGCCATTATCGGTCGCCCCTCCGGGGCTGGAGCCCCCGGGTTCCCGTTCCCGGCACACTCGGAGTGAATTCTGATGTTGATAAAAGGCCAGGCTGCACGAAACCCAGCCCGGCTGAATGCTGACGGCTGAGTGCTGAAAGCTACTTACCGCAGCTTCAACTTCATCTCATTCGATGGCAAGAATCCCAACGATTCGTAAAGGTGGCGTCCATCGTCGCTGGCGTGAAGATAGACTGCGGCAAATTTCTGCTGCTGGCACCAGGCGATCATAGTCTGCATCAGGCGCCGCGCGATGCCCTGCCGCCGAAACTCCGGGGGCACATACACGTTAAGAATGGTCGCCCGGCGGCATTCGAGATCGTAGGGATGACTTGGCCAAGGACTAATTACAACCGCACCGCCTCCAGCGATGACTTCGCCAAGACGTGCCTGCCAGGCTCTGAACGAGCCGTTTGCAAGAGCCTGGGAGAGGTACGGTCTACAAGTGGACAACATTCCCGCCAAAGCCGGCGAGTCCTCGTAACCCATATCCAGGTACATGGCCCGTCGTTGCCGAAGAATCTCAGGGATGTCTTCCGGGATGGCTTCCCGGATGATGAGGTCGTCCATCGGTGCCAACGGCCGGGCTCTACTTATTTCCCGAATCTTCTTTGGCCAGCTTAATTTTGGCCGACTCAAGATCTTTCTGAACTTTCGCCAGTTGATCGGCGTCTACCTCGGCGGGCACCGTCTTGCTCCACTCCTGTATGGCGCGTTCCCAATGCGCGGCTGCCAGCTTGAGGCGTCCGGTCTTCTGATACAGGTCGCCAAGATGCGCTTGCACCGTGGGATCAGCACCCATGTGCTGGGAGGCCTTGGTCAAGTTATCTTCCGCCTGCTCATACCTGCCCAGCCTGAAATAGGTCCAGCCCAGCGAGTCGAGATAGGCGCCATTGGCCGGCTCCAATTCGACCGCTTTCTTGATCATGATGAGCGCCTCGTCCAGCTTCACCCCGCGGTCGGCGAGCATATAACCCAGGTAGTTGAGTACCGCGGCACTGTCCGGGTCCGCAGCCAGGACCTTGCGAAATACCTCTTCCGCCTGGTCGTACTTCTTCTGGCGTTCGTAGGTCGATCCGCGCAGGAACTCCACATACTCTTTGTCGTCATCCTTGGTGGAAAGCTTGGCCGCACTGTCGAGCGCCTGTTCCGCGTCCGGCCAGCGCTTCAGGCGGGTGTACATTTGTGCCAGGGTGACGTAGACGTCGCGATCTTCGGGCGCGCCCTTCAGCAGGGACTTGACCTGATCGAGTGCGTTGTCCGGCTGACCACTGTCGGCGAGCTGTCCAGCGTAGACCATCTTCAAGCTACGGTCATTGGGCAGCTTCTCCACCGCTTCCTTGGCAGCATCCGTTGCCTGCGGCCACTGCTTGGCTTCGCGGTAGGTGTCAATGATCTGCTGGTAGCCGCGCTGAGCATTGTCATCGCCCAGTGTCAGCATCTTGCGAAACGTCTCAATCGCCAGCTGACCATTGCTATTGTCGCGATAGACCGTTCCCAACCGCTCTAGAAACAGTGAACGGTTGTTCTTCTCGCTCGGGGTGTAGTTGTTCGCGTCCGGCTTCTCGGTCTTCTTCAGCAGGTCCTGGAGAATCTGGGCGGCTTCGTCGTACCGTCCCTGTGCTTGATAAACGGCGGCCTTGTTGTAGGCCACTTCCATGGAATCCGGCACCATGGATTCGGCTTTCTTCAGGTCATCCAGCGCCAGATCGAACTTGCCGATCCGGCGATGAATCTCGGCCATGCGCACGTAGGTTTCTGCATCCTCGGGGTTGGCGTCGGCGATGATCTTGAACTGTTGAAGCGCGGCATCAGTCTGCCCGTCGTTCATCAAGTTCTGAGCCAGTCCGCGGACGGCGTCAAGATTGTCGCGGTCGAGCAGGGTCGCTTTCCGGTAGGCGTCGATGGCCTTCTTGTAGTCTTTTTGTTGTTCGTAGGTATAGCCAAGCACTACGTACAACTTGGCGGAGCGCGAGGCATCGGGAATCGAACTCAGGACTTGAGCTGCGCTGGCAGTGTCGCCTTCGTTGTTGTAGAGGTAGGCAAGAGTGGTAACGGCTTCCTCAGAATCGGGATCTAACTTGATCGCAATCTTGAACTCGCTCTCCGCCTTTTGCAGATCGTTATTCCGGGTGTAGAGCCGGCCAAGCAGCAAGTGATTGTCCACGCTGTCCGGTTCAAGCTTGACGATCTGCTCGTACTGCTCAATGGCCAACTTAGTAACATTGTCGGAACCGCTGCCGCTGTCCTGAACGTCTCCGATCGATTTCAGATAAATGCGACCGAGTAGCTTATGGGCCTCGAGATTGTTAGGGTCCCGCTTCAGGATGTCCTGCGCTTCCAGCACTGCATCCCGGATTCGTCCGGCCCTGGTGTAAAGCTCGGCGAGGGCAGACGTGAGGTACTCGGAAGTGGGGTCAGCCTCGATGGCAAGGCGGTATTCTTCAATCGCCTTGCTGAGCAGATCGCTCCGGCCGTACATCGCCACTTGCTCTTCATACATGTGGCCCAGGGCATAGTGATAGTAAGCCGCTGCCCGGTCTGCTTTTCGTGGCAAAGCTGCCGTGGAAGTGTTTGACGCCGCGGGCGTTTGCGGAGTTTGCGCCGCGGGTGCGGAGGCGGACGGGGTTGCCGTCTGCTGTGCCCCTGCGCCCATCGCTATCGCCAGAAAAACAACAATCCGGTAAATGCTTTTCATCGAGGACCTTCGGGTTCCAAAAACCATAGCGATTGGATGCCGAACCGCTACGTGTGGGTGCTTTTCACTATTGTAAACCTTCGTCGGCGCAGAGGGCGAAAAACGGCACCAGGAACCGGACTGGATAGGATTCGGAGGTACAGGGACTAGTAGCACTTAGTAGTTAGCGATTAGCATTTGGCGCTCCGGAAGTGACTGCCGAAGGCGAGCGACGGCCCCATTGGGCTAGGTGCTAAGTGCCAAATGCTAACCGCTGCTTGTCAGTGCCGGAAGTGCCTCACTCCAGTCAAGATCATGGCAAGTCCGTACCGGTCCGCCGCTTCGATGACCTCTTGATCCCGGACCGATCCCCCCGGCTGAATGATGGCCGTAGCCCCGACCTTGGCGATTTCTTCCACCCCATCCGGAAAAGGGAAAAACGCGTCGGAGGCGGCAACGGTCCCCTTCAGTGGCAGCACAGCCTTCATTGCCCCGACCCGGCAGGAATCAACCCGGCTCATCTGTCCAGCTCCCACGCCCACGGTTTGCCCATCCCGGGCATACAGGATGGCGTTAGATTTCACGTGCTTGCAGACCTTCCAGGCAAATAGCAAGGCCCGCTTCTCTTCCGGTGTCGGTGCGCGTTTGGTGACGACCTTCAAGTCGCTCTTGCCCAGTTGACGGACATCCGAATCCTGCAACAAGATTCCACCGGAAACATTCTTCAACACCCACTTCTGTGGCGCATGCTTGATCTCTACCAGGCGCAGGTTCTTCTTGGCGGCGAATTTGGCCTTGGCAGCTTCGTCGAAAGCGGGTGCTGCAACAACTTCGAGAAATAGCTTTGCCATTTCCTCGGCAGCGGGCCCGTCGATCGGGCGGTTCACACCAATGACTCCGCCAAAGGCCGACACCGGATCGCATTCCAGTGCTTTCTTGTAGGCCTCCGCTAGCGTAGCGCCAGTCGCGGTGCCGCAAGGGTTGGTGTGTTTGATGATCGCGCACACCGGTTCTTCGAACTCCTGGGCGAGGTCCCAGGCGGCCTGCAAGTCCACAATGTTGTTGTACGAGAGCTCCTTCCCCTGTACCTGAATGCCGTTGGCCACTCCTTGCCCGGAGCCGTCGGAATACATGGCGGCCTTCTGGTGTGGATTCTCGCCGTAACGCAAGTCCATAAGTTTGTTGAAGGAGAGACGCAGTACCGGTGGGAACGCGCTTTCGGCCTGGATTTCGAAGTGACCGTTGGCGCTAACCCGTTCCAGCGTGGAAGCGATGGTGGAATCATAGGCGGCCGTAGTCGCGAATGCCTTCTGCGCCAAGCGCCACCTCGTCGCTGCTGATAACTCGCCGCCGGAGCGGGCCAGTTCGTCAGCAATGGAGCCATAGTCGGAGGGGGAGGTCACGACCGCGACATCGTGGAAATTCTTGGCGGCGGAACGGATCATCGAAGGGCCACCGATATCGATGTTTTCGATCAGTTCGTCAAGACCCACGCCTGGCTTGCCGGCCGTCTTCTCGAATGCGTAGAGATTCACAACCACCATATCGATTGGCTGAATTCCATGCTCGGTGACAGCCGCGCGATGGGCGGGGTCCTCGCGCCGGTGCAGGATTCCGCCGTGCACCTTGGGATGCAGGGTCTTGACGCGGCCATCCAGCATTTCGGGAAATCCGGTCAGTTCAGAGACATCTCTCACGGCGATGCCAGATTCACGCAGCAGCCTGGCGGTGCCGCCAGTCGAAATCAGTTCTACGCCCAAGCCGGAGAGCTTGCGGGCGAACTCAACCAGCCCGGTTTTGTCGGTCACACTGAGAATGGCACGCTGAATTCGGGACATTGAGGCCTCAGGAAACGTGCAGTAGGGAATTTTATCAGTAGGGCGGGGCGGGTCGTGGGACGGTGGCCGTTCAACCCATCGCAGGGCCAAGCGCACCCGTTTCTAGACTTTGGCTTTGGCGGTCAGCTTGACGTGGCCGTCCTGCATCTCGACGCTGTACTCCACGGCTTGGCAGCCGTGTTGTTTGCGGAGTTGGGCGGTTTTCTTTTGCACAAACGAAGTGAAGCTGTCGAGATTGCCGGTGACGGCTTCGCCCGCCTTCTTCTTGGCCTCGGTGAGCGCCTGGTAGAGCTTCTCCACTCGGTCACGCTCGGCACGAGGATCGGAACACTGCACAGTGAGGGGCTGGTCCTCCCGGGCAGTTGCCGTCGCAACCGCGGCGCCGTGGGCCAGTCCGTATGCCGGGTGATGCTGTGCTTCGTGGGTTTCGGCAGGGCGGACACCCTGCACGGAAAGAAGTGCATCCTGGGGACGCCGGTAACCTTCTTCTCGTATGCGGCCCTTCTTGCGCCAAAGATCACTATAGATCGCGTAACGCTGGGCCATTTCGTTGTAGCGGAAGCGCTGGGAGAAACTCATCCGGCCACCGTCGCTGAATTTGCGCAGCAAACTCAGCACCTTCCACTCGATATCCGTGGGAGGTTTCTTGGTCGGGTTGCTGAAGTACACTTCGTATTCGATCTTGAGCCGGCGCAACTGCTGCTCGAGCAGATTCAGTTCCTCGTCGATGGTCACCGCTAGGTCTCCCACCGATAGTGTAGAGTTCTGCCGTCGTGGGGACGAGGTACCGGCAGGTCACCAGAGGCATAGAACCAAAGTCACTAGAGAGCTGTCAGCACTCAGCTGTCAGCGCTCAGCCAAGGCGGGCGTGAGAAGGCGGCAATTTCTGGGCCCCCATTGCAGGTTTGTCTGATCTGGCTGAATGCTGAGAGCTGAATGCTGACAGCTACCTTCCTGCGTTCGCCGCCATCTTCTTAACCATGGCCAGGACCAGCTTGCGATCGCTGTCGTTCAGGCTGACCGAGTAGCGCCGGATCTGGCTCAAGAAGCGGACTTCATCGTCGGAGAGTTGGGGCAATCCCTTGGCCCCGTTGCTGTGTCCGGATTCGGAAAAGAACTGCGATAGCGGAAGGTCCATCGCCCCGGCAATCTTGGAAAGTGTGTCCAGCGAAGGGATGGTATGCCCGTTTTCGACCCGCGAGAGATAGCAACGCAGCAGTCCCGTGCGCTTCTCGATATCGCCTTGAGACATCCCCTTTTGCAGGCGGTAGTTTCTGATGGTCTCGCCGATGTTCATGGATGAGGCAGCCACGTGACTCTCCGGGATTGGTGAATAGTAACCAGAGTAGTACCGTCTGGCAAGTGGAATTTCGTGGTGCCTGCGACTGACTTGCAGACAGCGGTTAAGCTCATCCCGTGCAACGGTGAGCAGCGCCTGGTGGAACCCGAAAGTTCAGGTTTCTATTGCTTGAGTGTACTAGCGAAGAAGTTAACCGTGCGCTTCCACGCGTCGGCGGTGTCCTCCGCGCGGTACCCGGTCTTATTGTTTGGATTCTCAAACGCGTGACCGGCGTCGGGATACACCGTGACGTCGACCTTCTTGCCAAGCTGTTTCAGAGTTTTCGCGAACTTCTGCACATCGTCCACGGAAATACCCTTATCCTGGCCGCCGAAGATACCCAGGACGGAAGCGTTGATGGCTTTCAGGGACTCAGTATCAGTGGCCAGGCGCCCGTAGTTGATGACAGCCGCACGCAGCGTGGGTTCTTGCAGCGCAACATCGAGCGAGTACCCTCCACCCATGCACCAGCCAATCGAAGCGATCCGATCTTTCTTGACGTTGGATTGTGCCGCAAGAAATTCCACTGCGGCGTGCAAATCACGCTTGGCGCGGTCTTCCGGGACACCGCGCATGATCTCATGGGCCTCTTCGGGAGTGGTTGCCACTTTGCCACGATAGAGGTCAATGGCCAGCGTGATGTAGCCTTGGTCCGATAGCTTCGAGGCCTGTTCTTTGACCCAATCGTTCAGTCCCCACCATTCGTGGATCACGACAATCGCCGGGAACGGGCCGTTGCCTTCCGGAATATAGAGAATGCCGTTGACGGTTTCGTCGCCGCTTTTGTAGGAAACGTTCTTGGGCGCGGCGAAGACCGGAAGGGCAGTCAGCAGGGCCAGACTCAATAGAATCGATTTCACTTTGAATTCCTCCGAGGCATCGGCCTGGTGACGCTACAATTGCAATTCCATGTACAGCGTGCCCGCCATCGGATTCTCCCGATACGGAGCGATCTCCCGGAACCCCAACCTTCGATAAAGCCCAACTGCGTCCTTCATGACAGGTTCGACGGTGTCCAGGCGCATGCGTTCATATCCAATCTTACGGGCCTCGGCAATGGTGGTTTCGGCGAGTACCCGGCCCAGGCCCTTCCCGCGGAACTGGGGGCGCAGGTAGAGCCGCTTCATTTCGCAGATTTCGGGCTCCAACTTGTGTAGAGCCACGCATCCTGCGAGTTCGCCTTCGAAGGTGGCCAAGAGCAGGCGGCCATCGGGCGGGGCATAGTCGCCAGGCAAGCCCGCTAGTTCCTTGTCAAAATTCTGGAAGCACAGACTGAAGCCTAGCGATTGGCCATATTCAAGAAAGAGCTCGCGCGCCTGCGCTATTTGATCGGCAGACTCAGCTGATGAGATTGAAAAGCTCTTAACCACAGGGGGCACAGGGGACACAGAGGCAAGCACTCGCTCTGGCCCTTTTGTTTTTGCCATGCTTCCTCCGCGTACTCAGCGTCCTCTGCGGTTAGCTCTTGAAGTTGTTTATCCCATCAGCATGCCGCCATTCACGTTCAAGACGTGTCCCGTGATGTAGGAGGCCCCCTCGGAGGCAAGGAACGCCACCGCGTGGGCCACGTCCTCGGGTGTGCCGACCCGGCCCAGTGGAATGGCCTTCAGCGCGTTCTGCTTCATGTCCTCCCCCAGAACCGAGGTCATGGCGGTTTCGATGAAGCCGGGTGCGACGGCGTTACAAGTTATATTGCGCGACCCCACCTCGCGGGCGATGGCCATGGTTAACCCGATCAGTCCCGCCTTCGACGAAGCGTAGTTGGCCTGTCCGGCCTGTCCCATCTGACCGAAGATAGACGTTATGTTGATGATCCGGCCCCAGCGCTGCTTGAGCATGGAGCCAATTACTTGCTGTATGCACAGGTAAGCCGAGGTGAGGTTGGTGTTGAGCACGGAATCCCAGTCGGGGCGCTTCATGCGCATGACCAGTTGGTCGCGGGTGATGCCAGCGTTGTTGACCAGGATGTCGATCTTGCCGAACTGTGCCAGCGCGGCCTTGAGGGCGGCCTTGATTTGTTCTTCCTCGCCCACGTCCACAGGAAAAGCCGCCGCCTTCCCGCCCTTGTGGGTGATCTCCTGTACCAGTTCGTTCAACTTCTCCTGGTTGCGGGCGGCGGCGGCAACACTGGCGCCCGCTTCAGCAAGCCTCAGCGCGCAGGCGCGGCCAATGCCTTGCGACGCGCCGGTGACCAGCGCAACCCGGCCTGATAGAGTCATGATTTTCTCCTCGCGAATCGAATCGGAAATTATAGCTGGCCGTGGGCGGTCGCGGGGTGGACATTGCCCTCCCGGGCCTCACCTCGAAAAAGGTAGCGCAAGACCGGCGGCGCAATCAGCGTAGTGACGGCAGTCATGAAGACAACGATAGCGTAGGTAGATTGCAGCACAATCCCCGACTGCAATCCCACCAGAGCCACGATCAGCGCAACTTCGCCGCGAGGCAGCATGCCGACGCCCACACGGAAGACGTTGCGCCAGCCTTGGCCCAGCATGGGCAGGCCGCAGCCAATCACTTTGGACACAATGGCCAGCAGGGAAACAATGATGGCTGCAACCAGAACGTTGTTGCTGAACAAGCGGATGTCCAGTCGCGTGCCGATCGCGAAGAAAAAGAATGGCGCCAGAAATTCGGTGATCCCGCCTACCCGCGGCAAAAGGTTCCACTCCTCTGCATGGTCCGCGAACACCATGCCGGCGAAGAATGCGCCGATGATGGCCGCTATGCCGATCTTGGCCGCCAGCCACGACAGGAACAGGCAAATCGAGAGGGCCACGATCAGCGAGGAATTCTGGGTCGAAAGCCGCGCTACGCGCGGTTGCATGCGCCGCACAATGCGCGGCGCGAGGAAGATCATGAACAGCGCGAAGCCCACTGCCTCGACCGTCAGCACACTGAGGTGCAGCCATTCCAGGCCTCCCCCGGCGGCCAGACCGGCCACGACTGCCAGCAGCAACATGCCCAGAATATCGTCGAACACTGCCGCTCCCATGATGATCCGCGCGGCTTGTGAGGAAAGCACCCGCAAATCGCCCAATACACGGGCGGTAATGCCGACGCTGGTGGCTACCATGGCCGCACCCACAAATACCGCCTCACTCGACGCGTCACCACGAAGTTTCATGTACCCGAAACCCAGAACAAAGGGAACAACGATGCCGGCGACAGCTACCTGTACCGCCTTGCCGCCCACCCGGATCAGTTCGCCGGGGCTGGTTTCCAGACCTGCGCTGAACAGAACAAAGATCGCCCCGACCTCTGCCAGGGAGTGGATGGTGTCACTAGGCTGGATCCAGCCCAGGGCGTAGGGTCCGAGCACGACTCCCGCCAGAATCTCCCCCAAAACCGAAGGCACACGCAAGCGTTCGAACATCTCGCCCACGACCTTGGCGGAGACGAAGATGGCGAAGAGCTGCAACAGAAGATTTTCTGGAGCATGGGGCATTGCAGGCAGAATAGGTCAAGGTTTGGCACGCCGCAACAAAACTCGGAATGGGGTAGTGGGTCAATTTCAGGTTGTCGGCCAAGAAGCAACCAACCACAGGGGACACTGGGTCCCACAGAGGACAAGCTTCCAGGGCTTTTCTCTGTGCACCCCTGTGAACCCTGTGGTTAAGAGAGCAGGGACCTTCACCCACGGCCCCGAATTGCGATTAGCGAAGCGTGGTCAATTGTGCAGTTTGCATTGTAGAGACAGGCTGGTAATCGCGATGGATCACGTCCACCACGGCCCGGCCAATCAGCCGGGTTTGGGCTTCGGAGTGAATGTGTACCGGGAAGGTGAATGAGCCAAAATCAGCGTAATCCTGGACAAACTCAATCTTCTTGATGAACAGCGATGGTGACTTCGCTAGTCTGCCCTCGCTGCGAACCATGCTGCCCGTGTAGGCGTCGAGATAAATCCGCCCCTTGAACAGTCCCGTGCGCTTCTTGCGTGGCTTTAGCTGGAAAACATGGACCTCGCGGCTGCCCAGCTGGGTCGTGCCTTTGTAGGAAAACTTGTAGTTTGCGGGGTCGATCGCATTCAGGCCTGGGTCGTCCTTCTGCAAGTGGTCCACTTCGGACTGCAGCAGACGAAGGATCACGTTGCTCTTGACGAAGCCATCTCCCACGAAGTGTACCGACTTGAACTCGAGCGTGTGTGGGGCGGCATAGTGCCGCTGCAAGTCACATTGTCCATACTGTTGCGTGTCGGGAAGTTGGGCCAAAATCGAAGTGGCTGCAGAATAGGAAGAAAGCTGGGTGGTTTGCAGGGCGACCCGGTTTTCATAAACCCGAAGTGCAAAGTCAGGCGCCATACGGGGAAGCCGGGCTGGGGCCACCAGCGAGATAGGGGCCTGCGCCGGCAGGACGCTCAAGACGTCCGGCAGAGAAGCGTCTGCTGCTGCCAGGTACATAAGCGGCGCACCACCGCCGTCCGCAGGCTGTGCGCCCATGGACCAGGCGGTTTGGGCAGACACCAATCCTGTCAGCAAAAAAAACAGCCCAAAAAGTTTGGGAGCAAGGCGATTCATTCTGGGATCAAGTAGCTACATTTATATACGATTACGGACAAAAAGAAAAGATTCAATGGTAACTGGCTAGTGTCTTACTTTGCTCTCTGTGGGGCATTTCCGCGCACTCTGCGGGTATTCTCCGCGATCTCAGCGATTTAAGAGTTTGGCTTCGTCGAGTCTCCTCAAGATCTTGAAACGCAGAGAGCGCCGAGAACTGCCGCAGAGTACGCTGAGGAATTCCGAGTTTGGCTGAAATTGAGACATCACGCGAGTAGCTGTTTTGAGCATCATTGCGTAACCTGGTGCCTCCCAGTAAGATTCAAGTCTCCTTCCCGATCGAGGTCAGCGATGTCCGAGGCCGACAACACAACACGTCCTACCAACGGAAACCAGCCCGCAAACGCCCAGCCTTCGGTAGAAGTCTACGCCGTGTATGGTGCGGAGCCCGAGATCCAGGCCTACGCTATGGCCAAGTATTCGCGCTCGGCGCTCTCCATGAAGGAGTCGCTGAAGGAGATCAGCCAGCAGAAGGCGGAGAAGTTTCTCAACACTTTTTACTTTCAGTATGGCCACCGCTCCATTGCGGATCTGGCGCACATCGCCCTGGCCATCGAGCGGCTTTCCATCCTGGCGGCCATCGCCGTCGCCGACGAGCAGCGCTGGGACGGCCAGGAGCGCTCCACCCGCTATCAGGATTTCAAGAAGAGTGGCTACTTCCTTCCCGACTTTGGTGACGACCAGGCTCGCGCGTTATACCGGGAGACAATCGAAAACCTCTTCACCGAGTATGAGTTGTTATCCGACAGGATGTCCCTGTACCTGGCCAGCATCACCCCGAAACCCGACGACATGAAGCAGGAGGCCTACGAGCGCACGCTGCGGGCCCGGGCCTTCGATATCTCGCGCTACCTGCTGCCGCTGGCCACCAACACATCACTCGGTGAGATCGTCAACGCCAGGACGCTGGAGAACCAGGTTTCCCATCTGCTCTCGCACCCCCACCAGGAAGTCCGTGGTCTGGGCGAGCTGCTGAAGCGGGCAGCACTGTCGCCTGCGTACAACGTGAACCAGGAAGCGTTGCGGGAACTAGTGGACCAGATTCGCGCGGTCTCCCCGGAACTGGCTATGCGGGCCGAACAGGAACTGCTGCGGGAGATTCGTGTTGCGCCGACCCTGGTGAAATACGCTGACCCGAGTCGCTACGAGATCGAAACCCGGCGTGAGCTGCGGCAAGTCGCGCAAGAGCTGATGGGTAACCTCCCAGTGGCTGCTTCCCCGTTGGTTGATCTGTTGGATGACGACCCGCTCGAAGTGGAACTGGCGGCGACACTGGTTTACGAGCACAGCCACTATTCCTATCGGCAGATTCGGCAGGCAGTCGAGGCGGCGGGGGAGCGCATCCGCCGTGAAATCATCGACGTCGGACTGCGTCACCGCGGCAAGCACGACGAGATGCTGCGGGCGTTTTGCTCTGGACAGAAGTTTCGTTTCGACATCCTGATGGACGTCGGCGGCTTCCGCGACATGCACCGCCACCGGCGCTGCGTGCAGATTGGGCAGGAATTCACCACCCGGCACGGCTACGCCGTACCCGACGAGTTGGAGCCGGCGGGAGCGCGGGACGATTACGACGCCGTCATGCAAAGGGCAGGGGATGCGGTTGAACTCCTGGCGCAGTATTCCGGTCCTGAAGCCAGGGAGAACTCCCAGTACGCGATTCCGCTGGCGTTTAAGAAGCGGACACTCTTCAAGATGGATTTCGCCGAGGTGGTGTATATCTCCGAGTTGAGGACCACACCCGCCGGCCACATCTCATACCGCAATGTGGCCTACGCGATGTTTGAAGCCGTGACCAAGAGGCATCCAGCGCTGGCCAGGTATTTCCGGGTGACGGATGTGCGGGAGCCGGTGGATCTGCTGAAAAGATAGATAGTTACGGCCGCCCCATTATAACATGCACATGCATGTTATAATGGGGTCGTGCGGACGACTGTAGAAATGAAGACCGAGCATCGCAGCGCCCTGCTGGCACTGGCGGCGCGACGGGGAGAAAAGGGCTTTTCCGGCGTGCTGGCGGAAGCCATTGAAGAATATCTCGAGGGCGAACAAGCACGAAGCCAGCGGCGCGAGGCGTTGCTTTCACTGGCGGGATCGCTGTCCGCCGAGGATGCGGAAAGCTTGCGTCGGTCCACCGCGGCTTTGCGGGAGCACTGGCGTTGATTCTCGCCGACACGGATGTGTTAATCGACTTCCTCGCGGGAATCCATCCCACTGTCGAAAAGGTGAGATCGTATCTGGCATCCGACAGCCTCCAAACTACGGCGATCACCTGTTTTGAGCTCCTTAGCGGGGCACGTGAAGGGAAGCGAGGAGACGCCGTACGGCGACTGGTGACCGCAATTCCAATCCTGCCGCTGGATCGCGACGCGGCCACGAGCGCCGCCAACCTACGTCAGGAACTCGAAAGAACCGGGTTTGCCATTGGCATGGCCGATAGCCTCATAGCTGGCGTAGCGGTAGCGAATGGGCTGCCGCTGCTGACCCGGAATCAAAAGCACTTCGAGCGGATTGAGGGGTTAAGTTTGGTTCCCTTGAACTAAGAAAAGGCAGAGGCTCATTCCCCGTCATTCCTACGTGTACATCACCTTCCGGTCGCCCTTCACAATCCTTCCCACGGTAAAGGCCTTCTCGCCTAACTTCTCCAGCACGGTCTGTGCTTTCTTGAATTTGGCGGAAGGCACTACCAGCAGCATACCCAGACCCATGTTGAAGGTGCGGAGCATTTCCTCCTGCGCGACGTTCCCTAGCTTTTGCAGATGGTCGAAAATCGGCAACACCGGCCAGGTGCCAAGCTCGATCACGGCTGCCACACCCCGAGGCAACACCCGCGGCAGATTCTCCGTAATCCCCCCGCCCGTGATATGGGCCATGGCCGACACACATTCGGCAGCCAGCATCTTCTTCACGATCGGCCAGTAGCTGCGGTGGGTTTGCATCAGTTCGTTGCCGACCTTGCCTTTGATCTCGTTCACGTAGGTGTCCGGGGTGTAGCCCGCGATCTCGAAGAACAGCTTGCGGGCAAGCGAATACCCGTTGGTGTGCAGGCCAGTGGATGCCAGCCCCAGGATCACGTCGCCAACCTCGACCGCCTTGCCGGTGATAATGCGGTCGCGCTCGACCACTCCCACAATAAAGCCCGCTAAGTCGTACTCGCCGTCGGGATAAAAGCCGGGCATTTCGGCGGTTTCACCGCCGATCAGGGCACAGCCGTTGTGTTTGCAGGCCTCAGCCAGCCCTTCCACGACCTTCTCCGCCACCTCCGGAATGAGCTTGCCAGTGGCCAGGTAGTCCATGAAAAACAGCGGCGCGGCGCCCTGCACGGCAATGTCATTTACGCAGTGGTTCACCAGGTCAGCGCCCACGGTATGGTGCATCTTCATTTCGAAAGCGATCTTCAGCTTGGTGCCAACCCCGTCCACGCTGGACACAAGGACGGGGTCCACATATTTCGTTTTATCAATGGAAAACAATCCCCCGAAGCCGCCGATCTCACTCAGCACGCCCCGGGTGAAGGTTTTATGGGCGAGATACTTTATGCGCTTCTTGGTGCGATTG
>JAIQFW010000182.1 GCA_020073105.1 Terriglobia bacterium | reverse complement strand
ATCCGCGGCGGCTGACCGGCGCGCTCGATGGTGATTCCTCGTGGCCCCATCTGGCCCGGCACGATCATCGGTTTGAGCCCCCGATAGTCGAGATCCCAGGCGCTCAGGTCCCCGCCTCGGCTCGAGACCTGGGCCTTGTACAGCGGCCCGTCCACCTGCGCAGTCCGGAGCGGCACTGCTGCCACAGCCACGGGCGAAGGCACTGCCACTGCTGCCGGGGCCGGCACGGGCGCCGGGACAGGGGAAGCCGCAGGCTTCGGTCCAGGCGCCTCAGCCTTGGGAGGCGGCGGAGTCTCAGATGAATGCATGAAGAACGTCTGGTACGCAATGAGCAGTCCCGCCATCAGCAGGGCTGCGATGATCGCTCGCTTCTCCATCAGGCCCGCGTCTCCTTCAAGATTGACGCCCCTCTCTCCGGCGTGTGAGCGCACCGGGCGGCGGATCATAACCACCCGGACAGAAGGGATGACATCGCGCGAGCCGTCGCAGCGTCAGCCAGCCTCCCCGGATGACTCCGTGGCTGGACAGCGCCTCGCGCGCGTACTCCGAGCAGCTCGGCTGAAAGCGGCAGGCGGCGGGCAGGAGGGGCCGCAGCAACAGCTGGTAGCCCCGCACAACCCCGCAGGCGATGCGAGATCCGACGCTCATGCGCCCGCGCTCCGACTCCATGGCAAATGGGGTGAGACGGCTGACCAGCATACCCGCCTTCGGCAATTCGCGCCCGAATCAAACGGTCGAGTTCAGGGAAGCTGGCGCCATCGCGTACCGAGGCAACGCCCTCGTTGAAAACCTTGAGCAGCAGGTCCAAGAGCTTATGATATGGCGGCGTCAGCTCGCCTGGACACGCGTTCTTCGTGAGGTCGGTCCAGTAGCCGTCCACGCATACCCAAATCTCAAAGAGAGTCGGTTCGTTCTTTTGGATGGGCCGGTCGCCGGTCGCGGTGAATGTGGCGATTCCCTTTCCCGACCACACCAGCGTGAAAGCGCGCGCCATCTCCACCTTGCCCTTGTAACCTACACCGAGCCCGTGCACGAAGCTTTCGTACATGCCGCCCACTTCGCTTTCCTTCATGCCGGGACGCATGTGCTCGCGGGTATGCTCCATGGCCAGTGCGGCCAGCTCATTCGCCAAGCGCATGCGCTCGATTTCCTGCGAGGTCTTGATGGAGCGTGCTTCATTGAGCAGCGGCGTGGCATCGACCACCTGCCCGGCGACTTCGCCGAAGGCATCGAAATAGGTTTGCGTGGGCGTCGTGGGCTCGCCCACCATGCGGTCAGCGGCCTGTGTTCCCATGTTCAACTCGATCGCGACTTTGTCGGTCAACCCGGTCTGCTTGAGCACGGATAGGGCGACGTCGAGGGCCCGATACTGCGGAGGGCGAGGATCGCTGGGGTGATAGCCCTTGAACAAGCGAATGTCCTTCGTCCAGGAGTTGCGTTGTGCGTCCGCGAGTTGGGGCTCGAGCGCGATTAACGTTGGCTCGCCCTCGCGCGGAAAAACGACGGCATCGTAGCCTTTCATGCACCAGTAATTTGTGAGATAGAGAACGTTGTCCGGAGCACGGACCACGAGGGCGGTCACGTCCTGGTCTTTCATCAGGGAGCGGACACGGTTTAGTTTCGAGTTGTCGAGTGGCCAGGACATTTGCTTTCCCACAGGACCTCAGCGGCTAAAGCCGATGTTTTTAGCAACTCTTCCTGCAGGCCTGAAGGCCTGCTCCACCTAAGTTCCCAGTCAGGAGTGTCCAGGCGTCTTTCCTTGTACGGCATGGTTCTCGTCCTTGAATCCCCAAGACGCTTCTTTGCCTTTGATGAGCCGATACACAGCCGTATGCAAGGGCGCGGCGACGCCCACCCGCTCGGCCTCGCGTGCAATCGCTCCGCTCAGAAAATCCACTTCAGTCGGCAACTGGTGACGCACGTCATACAACATCGACGGGGGATGATTCGTCATGGCGCCGATCTTGTTCATCTCCCATGGGTCTTCGTGGAGCTCGACGCCCACCGCGGCTGCCACCCGCTTGCCTTCGTCGACCAACTCGTGCAACAAACGGCCCAGGCTGCCGAGCTGTGATTCATCGGCAAAATGAGGTGAATGCGGAAGCCCGGTCAGTGCCGAAACTCCATTCACTGATGAATTGAAGATCAACTTCGACCACTGCGCCGGACGGGCATCGTGCAAGGCCTCGGCTTTGAGCCCGCTGGCATTGATCAAGTCTGCCGCTTCCGTCACGACTGCGAAAGGCGTGCCACGCGGTTCGAACGGGCCGATCCAGGTAGCGGTATCGAGTTCCAACTGCACGTGCGTGTCGCTGTGACGCGTGCCGCTCATGAACGTTGTGCCCCGTATGATGTGCCCGCGCGTGTGCGCCGCGATGATCTCCTCACTGCCGAGGCCGTTTTGCGCCGAGATCACCGCACCCCGATCGAACCGGGAACCGATGGATGCCATCGAGTCTTCCACTTGCGTTGCCTTGGTCGCGACAATCCCCAACTCGCAGTCCGGAAGCTCCTCGGGATGTGCGGTGGCTCTGAGCGACACATGAAATTCGTGTTTCCCGGAGACCCGGAGTCCGTCGCGTTTCAGTGCACGCGCATGGTCCTCTCTGCGCACAAAAGCCCAAACCTCAGCCACACGCGCCAAGTGCGCGGCGTAAAGACTGCCGATTGCGCCGCAGCCGACGATGCAAACCCGCTTCATGCACGCCAGAATTCACAGGCAAACCTGCGGGCGGGAAAGCCCGCACCACACACCCCTAGCGCTTCTCCACTTTCACCAGCTTCCCGACCTGACTGATTTCTTTCGCCACCAGCGCCCGGAACAAGCTGTCAGCGTTGTTGAACGAGTCGTCGATGAATACGCCTTCCGCGAACAGCGCATCCTGCAATGCCGCCGAAATCGTGTGCACGGGAGCGGCTCCGCCTTCGCCCATGCCTTTCGCGCCGCTGTAGCTGTGCGGCGAAGGGGTTTCGATGTGATCGTATTTCACCTTCGGCATGTTCATGGCGGTGATCGGAGTGTAGTCGCTGAAGGTGCTGGTCAGCATGTTGCCGACAGCGTCATAGACGCAGTTTTCCATCAGGGCCGCGCCTATGCCGTGTGCGGTCGCGCCATAAACCTGGCCTTCCACAATCGGCGGATTAATCACCGTGCCGCAGTCATCGACGGCAACGTAGTCGAGTATCCGGGGAATGAAGGTGTCGCGCTCGACCTCGACCACTGCAATGTGGAGTTGGGAAGCGTAGGTCAGCGTCAGGTTGCCGTATTTTCTCTGCTTGTCCGGCACTTTGAATGGCGCGCGCCAAATATAGCGGCAATTCAGCGTCACTTCATAAAGTTCTTCGGGCAAGGCAGCGCTGTTAGCGTTCACCAGGTTGGCGAGTCCCCAGTAGTTGATCGACTTGCTTGTGCTCTTGGCGCGAAGCTCGGGACCTTGAGCGCCGGTGCCGAACTCAATGTCGTTTTCTTTCGTTTGCAGAACAAATGCCCCCAACCGTTTCATCTCCGCCTTCAGCTTCTGCGCAGCGCCGTGGACCGCCGAGAGCCCCGACACCGCGAACTGGCTGGCATAGGTTCCGGAGAAGCCGGTGTGCACGTTGCGTTCGGTGTCGAAGCCGGTGCGCACGGTCACGAGGTCAGGATGGATGTTCAACACATCGGCCACGACCTGGGCAGCAGTGGTCTCGTGTCCCTGCCCTTGCGGGCAGGAACCCACTGCCACGACGACCTCGCCATAAATGTCCAGCTTGCAGTTGGCGCCCTGGGAATTGCCGGAATAGGGCAGACCGGGATTCACGATCTGCGATTGGCCGAAATTGTTGGTGCCGGAATCGAGCGTGGTGCCGATACCAATGCCGACCAGCCGTCCCTCTTTGCGGGCTGCAGCCTGCTTCTTCTTCCATTCGTCCCAGCCGATGCGCTGCTTGGCCAGTTGCAGCATCTTGGGATAGTTCCCCGAGTCGTACACGCAGCCGTTCGGGGTGGTGTAAGGGAATTCCTCGGGGCGAATGTAGTTGCGCAGGCGCATCTCATCGGGTGGAATTCCGAGTTCGTGCGCACAGATGTCCACCACTCGCTCCAGAAACCAAAGGTGCTGCATGCGCGAATAGCCGCGATTGGGGCCGACCGGACATTTGTTGGTGACGGCTTGCGAGAAATCAATGCGCGCATTCTTGAAGCGGTAAACTCCGGCGAAGACCTGCGACCAGATGACACAACCCAGCGGCTCGTAGCGAGGATAGGCTCCACAGTCGTCGATGTGCCGCGACGTGATCGCGGTGATGACACCATTCTTATCGAGAGCAATCCGCGTGTCACGAAACGTCCGTTCGTTGCCGTGGGCGCTCGACGTAATGTGCTCGGAACGGGTCTCTACCCACTTGACAGGACGGCCACCGGCCTTCTTGGAAGCCAGCGCACAGATTGCCATCTGGGGATAGCTGGTGATCTTGATGCCGAAGCTGCCGCCAATATCAGAGGTCTCGACCCGTATGCGGTCAATGTGTACCTGCAGGTGCGCCGCCAGGAACTGGATGGCAAACGACGGAAAGGAATTGTTGCACTCGTAATAGATGCGTTCGTCCTTCGGATCCCAGCAGCCGATGACGACGTTATTTTCCAATGGCGTGCTGGAAAAACGATGGAAGTGCATGCGGTCGATGCTCACGATGTGAGCCGCTTCTTTGAACGCTTTCTCGACCTCGCCATACTCGAACACGCCGTTCCACACCTGATTGGTACCGGCTTCATCGTGCAGGACGCTCTTGTTCAATAGCGCGTCTTCCGCATCAATGACGGGATCTAAGGCGTCGTACTCGATCTGGACCAGTTCAGCGGCATCGTCCGCCAGGGCGGCGGACTGCGCGACCACCGCGGCCACGGGTTCTCCTTGATAACGAACCTTCGAGACGGCGAGCGGGTAGTCTTTGATTTTGGCGAACGGGTCGGGGCCAATCTCGATGAACGGCTGCGTCTGGGCGACGACCTCGGCACCGGTGAGAGCGCAGACGACCCCGGGAAGGGCTTCGGCCGCAGAAATGTCAACGCTCACGATCCTGGCATGAGCGTAGGGCGAGCGGACAAAGCGCAGGTAGAGCATGTCGCGCAGCTTGACGTCATCGGAAAACCGGCCGCGGCCGCGCAGCAGCCGATTCTCTTCCTTGCGCGGAAGGGCCTTGCCAACCCAGTTCTTCTCGTCAGCTGGCTGATTCACTTTGAGTCCTGTCCCCTGCGGGCGCGTCGTTGGCTGCGGCACTCGGCTCAGCCGGAGGTGCGGGGACGCCCGTCCCCACTTGGTTCGCGCTTGGCTTCAGCGCCGCCTGCAATGCGTCAATCAACTTCTGTATATTCTTTTTTCCCAGCGGCTCCAACAAGCCTCCGGCCAGCGAGGTCAGCCGCCCAAAGACTTGCGCCTCGCCCTGCCAGGCAACTTTCGCTCCACCATCCATTGGTGACAAATCAAAACCTGCGGTGAGCGAAACGTTTCCCCCGGCCACGCTGCCCTGTCCCTTGTACTGCGCTCGCTGCGGCCGCTCGGCCTGGGCCAACTCCATCTTCACGTCAGCCGTGCCTTTGATATAGGAAATGCCGACTGCCACCTTAACGTTGAAGTGCGTCGCGTCCTGCACTGAGACGCCCTGAAAATCCGGCAGCAGGGGCGCGAACTTGTTTGGATCGGTGAGGAAGTCGTACACCTCCTCTGGAGTGCGCGGGACTTCGAACTCGCCGCCAAACTTGATGGCCACTACCGCGCTCCCTTCATGTTCTGCGCCGCCAGCTGAATGGCTTTGAAAATGTTCTGATATCCCGTGCAACGGCAGGTGTTCCCGGCGATCGCTTTGCGGATGTCATGATCCGAAGGCTGCTGGTTGTGTGCCAACAACTGCATGGCCGACAGCATGAAACCCGGGGTACAGTAGCCGCACTGCAGGCCATAAGCATCACCGAAAGCTCTCTGGATGGGATGCAGTTGACCATCCTTTTCGAGACCCTCGACCGTGGTGATCTCGGCACCGTCTGCCTGGACTGCGAACATGGTGCAGGACTTCACGGCTGCGCCATTCATCAGCACGGTGCAGGCGCCGCAATAAGTAGTGTCACAACCAACGTGGGTGCCCGTCAGATCCAAGTGTTCCCGCAACAACTCCACTAGCAAAGTACGCGGTTCGACACTGACCGAATGCGACTTACCGTTGACCTTGAGCTGAATGGACACCTTTTCGATGGTCTCAGGCATAGAGGTGGTTCACCTCGACCTGCTCCCCGCGCGCACGACGAACCGCGGCGGCGATGGCCCGTTTGACGAGAGCTCCTACCAGGGTGCGCTTGTAGTCGGCCGATCCCCGCATGTCGGGTTGAGGATCTGCAACCGTACGAGCGGCTTCCACGGCCGCGGCAACGGATTTCTCGGTCACGGCCTTCCCGCGCAATGCGGCTTCGGCGTCCGTTGCCTTGATCGCGGTCAACCCGACGCACCCCAGAGCAATGGCTGCATCTTTGCAAGTGTCGCCTTCCATGGTGAGTTGCACCGCAGCGCTGGCAGTTGGATAAACAGGGGCTGCACGCTTGAATGCCAGGTAGGCTCCTCCGCTTCCCTTCGGCGGCATTTTGACAGTCACTTCACTCACCAGCTCGTCATGAGCCAGCTCTGTGGTGTAGGCGTCCTTGATGAAACTGTTCAAGGCAACGGTGCGCTGGCCGTTCCTGCCCAGGCATCGGACGTCGGTCGAGAGGGTCATGAGCACGACCGCCCAGTCCCCGCTGGGATCGGCCTCGGCCAGTGAACCTCCGATGGTGCCGCGATTGCGCACCTGCACATCCGCGATGCCGGCGGCGCAATCGTGCAGAATCGGAATTTTGGCGGCGAGAGCGGAGTTCTCGATCTCCGCGTGGCGAGTCAGCGGCCCGAAAAGAAGCGAACCGTTTTCTTCCTTGATGTACGACGTTCCAGAGACGAAATTTAAATCTACGAGGTGGGCCGGATTGGCGAACCGCAGCTTCATCAAGGGAATGAGGCTTTGCCCGCCAGCCAGAAGCTTGGCATCGTCCCCCAACTGGGAAAGCATGGTCACCGCTTCCTGGAGCGACCCGGCGCGGTGATAGTGGAAGGCTCGCGGATACATGTCGGTGCTTTGGTCCTGGTCCCGCGGCCCGCGGAATCAGGCGCAGCCTGCGGGAATAAGCTTAACAAAGATTTTGATCTTGCGACTACTTGCTGGTTCGGGCAGTCGTGTCTCAGCTTGCTCCCGCTGGGCTTCTCAGCGGGCTCTGCGGGTGTTCTCCGCGATCTCAGCGATTTCGGGCTCTGGGTTCACGAAGTCTCCCAAGACCTTGAAACGCAGAGACCACCGAGAACAGCCGCAGAGTGCGCTGAGAAACTTCGAATTTGCTGAAATTGAGACACTACCGTTCGGGCGTGAAGCGGGACCTATCCACGGGTCAGGATCAGCTCTGTGCTGTGCCGATTCCTCGATACTGCCCACGGAAGTACAGCAGCGGATCTCCCTCTCGCACCACCACATCTTCCACTTCAGCGATAAAGATGGTGTGGTCGCCCGCGTCCTGAGCCGAGTGCAGGCGACACTCGAGGTAGGCCAGGGCGCCGTGCAACACGGGAGTGCCATGGGCTGTCCGGTCAAAACGCGCGCCGGCTTCCTGTTCGGCCTGGCGATGGGTCTCCGCAGGGCGGGCGTAATACTCCGAGATGCCGCGCTGGCCTTCTGCCAAGATGTTTACTCCAAACCGTTTCCTGGTATGCAAGTGAGTGTGTGTCCGGGCCTTGTGATCCACACAAACCAGAATCAACAATGGATCGAGGGAAACGGAAGCGAACGCGTTGGCGGTCATGCCATGCACTTCCCCGTCGTAGTCCACGGTGATCACCGTGACTCCAGTGGCGAAGCTACCCATCGCCTTGCGAAATTCTGCCTGGGTGACGCTCATAGCCTGGCTGGTGCCGGACTGCACGAAGTTCGTGCCTCTATAGAGTTTTACCACGTCTCACCTCGTGTATCATTCCGCTATTCCGGCTTGAAATCTTTTAGAATCGGATAACTGTGGGTGCAGGGCTGACAACCCGAATGGAACTGGATTCCCTAAGTGGCCATCGGAGCGAATTGCAACTTGGCTTGCCGCTGACTCGGGAGCAGGCTTGCCGGCTGATTCGCTGCTCGGACGAGGAACTTCCCGCACTGCTTGCGGCTGCGGTAGACGCCAAGCAGCATTTCAAGCCGGACGTCGTCACCTATTCGCGCAAGGTTTTCATTCCCCTCACCAACTTGTGTCGGGACTACTGCGGTTATTGCATTTTCCGCCGCGATCCCGGACAGGCGGGCGCACATACAATGACGCCCGACGAAGTGCTAGATGTAGTCCGGGCCGGAGAGCGTCTGGGATGCACCGAAGCCCTGTTCAGCCTGGGTGACAAGCCGGAACTCGCTTTCCCGGAGATGCGCGAGACTTTGCAGAGGCTGGGGTACAAGTCAACGCTTCACTATCTGGAGGCGATGTGCGATTTGGTGCTGCGTGAAACGACATTGTTGCCGCATCCCAACCCCGGGTTGCTGAGTGTTGAATGGATTTCACGCCTGGCGGCCGTTTCCCCCAGCATGGGCCTCATGCTCGAAACCACAAATACTTCGCTGCTCGCTGTTGGAGCAGCCCATGACAATGCTCCGGACAAGGTTCCTGCGAAGCGCCTTCGCACCATCGAGGAAGCCGGCAAGCAGAACGTTCCCTTCACCACCGGATTGCTGATTGGGATTGGCGAGTCGCTGGAGGAGCGTGTCGATACCCTGCTCGCGATCCGGGAGTTGCATCGGCGCTATGGTCACATCCAGGAAGTCATCGTCCAGAATTTTCGCGTGAAAGC